>JAOUKT010000084.1 GCA_029882395.1 Gammaproteobacteria bacterium | reverse complement strand
CGCGCCGTGTTTGCCAGCCCCACCGAAAACCGCTGCATTATTAATATTGGCGGTATGTCCAACATCAGCTATTTACCTAAAAACGCCAACCAAGAGACAGCTGGATTTGATACTGGCCCCGGCAATGTTCTGCTCGACAGCTGGTGCTTTCAGTCAACAGGCAAACACTATGATAAAAACGGGGACTGGGCCAGAGGCGGACAATTATCGGAAGCCCTGCTCGACATGATGCTGCAAGATCCTTATTTCTCTCAGCCTGCCCCTAAAAGTACCGGACGCGAATATTTTAATCTGGACTGGGTTAAAAAAATGCTGGCCGATACGGCCATGGACGCCAGAGATATTCAAAATAGCCTGACCGAGTTGACCGCCCGAACCATCATTGACGCAATCGACACTCACTTCCCTGACACCAGCCAGCTGGTTGTCTGTGGCGGCGGCGTCTATAACCTGTACCTTAAAGAGCGCTTACAACTGCTTTCAAGCGAGCGCACGGTTCTCGATACAGCAGAATACGGCATCGATCCAAACTGGGTTGAAGCCGCTGCTTTTGCCTGGTTAGCGCACTGCTGCCTGAATAAGATAAGCGCCAATGAGCCTCGCGTAACCGGTGCTCATGGCCGTGTTATTCTGGGCGCTATCTACCCAAAATAAAACAGCTCTTAACGCTTTGAAAGCGGACAATAAGGCCTTAAATCTTCACCTGTATATATTTGCGTTGGACGGAAAATACGATTATCCGTTAACTGCTCTTTCCAATGCGCCAGCCAGCCAGCGCTTCTTGAAACTGCAAATAAAGGCGTGAACTGATCTTTTGGTATGCCCATCTCGGTATATAAAATGCCGGAATAAAAATCCACATTAGGATAAACACCTTTTGAAGCCAGACGCTCTTCACAAAGCCTTTCTAACTCCAGCGCTGTTTCAAACATTTTGCTCAGCTTACCCCTGGTTTTTACCCAGTCTTCCATCATGGTTTGCAGATAGGATGCTCGCGGGTCTTTTACTGAATATTCACGGTGACCCATGCCCCAGATCACCTCTTTGTTGGCCATTTTTTTATCCAGCCAGACTTTTACATTCTCCGGGCCGTCAATTTCCTGTAGCATTTCGACGACACGCTGATTAGCGCCGCCATGCAAAGGCCCAGCCAATGTGCCAATCGCCGCAGCCATGACCAGATAGGGACTCGCCAATGTAGAACTGGTAACCAGCGCGGCAAAGGTAGAAGCATTGATTGTATGCTCAGCATGCAAGATCAAACACGCATCCATAATACGTGTTAAATACTCATCGGGCTCTTTACCGTCCAACATATAGAGCAGATTCGCGGCATAACTTAAATCATCACGCGGCTGAATGGCATCATAGCCTCGCCGAATGTTTTCCCACATCGCCACCAGTGTGGCCATGCGCGAAAGAATTTTGACTGACATGTTTTGTACATAATTAACGTCTTCGCATAAATCACCATCCGTCAGGCATTCATCACCAGCATAAAACATGCCCATTGCAGCAACAGACGTCTGCAGCATTTCCATCGGGTGGCCTGTTGCCGGTAAATCACGCATGATTTTGCGCACATTGTATTTAACACGACGGTTGGCTTTTAAATGCGACTCAAAGCCAGCCAACTGTTTACTATTGGGCAAGCTGCCGTTAATCAATAAGTAAGAGGTCTCTTCAAAACTACTGTTTTCAGCAAGGTCCGCTATGGTGTAACCTCGATACGCTAAAATACCTTTTTCCCCATCCAGTGAAGAAATTTTTGACTTAGTAGCAGGGACACCGGCTAAGCCAGGAACGTAATCAACCATGCTCTTTTTCCTATTCAATAAAGATTTTTAAGAGAATAATAAGTTTAGCAGATAAAGCTCTTTTTCTAGGCATGTTTATTTACAACTAAGCTATTGATTTTTCTTAGAAAATAAAAAAGGCGCATTAAGCGCCTTGTTTATTTGTAAAAATATGCCGAATTAAATCGAAAATGAAGAGCCACAACCACAAGTTGTCTTTGCATTTGGATTATTAATCATAAACTGAGCACCGCTAAGGTCCTCTTTATAATCAATTTCAGCACCTTGTAAATACTGGAAACTCATCGGGTCAACCACTAAAGTCACACCCGAATTCATCACCACAGTATCATCCTCTTCAGTATTTTCATCAAAAGTGAAGCCGTATTGAAAGCCTGAACAACCACCACCTGTGACATAAACACGAAGCTTAAGGTTTGGGTTTTTCTCTTCTTCAATCAACGCTTTGACTTTATTGGCGGCTGAATCCGTGAAACCCAGATCAGATGCTGAGCCTGCCTCAACTGCATATCCACTCATTAAAAAACCCTCAGTAAAGAAAACGACAAGGTGCCAATATAACACAAAGAAAAGTACTTGAGTATTTTACTCAGGTATTTATACAGCCGCTTCTTCAGTTAAATCGGTTTCTTCGGCATGTTCAGAATGCTTTTGATGCTCTAGCAGCTTCTTTTCACTCTCACAATGAACCAGGCTACCATTAACTTCAGCACCCATCGCCATTTCAAGCATATTGTAATAAACATTACCATTGACGCGGCCTTTATTTGAAAACTCAACTCGCTCACTGGCGTAAACATCGCCAATAACGATGCCGTTCAAAATTACGACCGGTACTCTGACTTCACCTTCAATACAGCCTCGGTCACTAATGATTAATACACAATTATCTTTACCATCGGCAATGACATTACCCACCACCTTACCATCAAGGTGTAACCCGCCAGTGAAGACTATGTCTCCACGAATTTCGGTACTTTGGCCAATCAAGGTCTCAACTTTGACCGAGCTGCCTTTTTTGTTCCCCCACATCACTTTTATCTCCTTCAGAGCTTACAGATGTCCAATCGACGGTTTTATCTAAACGTACAAGTCGAGTGCTATTGGGAACGACTTGTACACGCAGGGTTGAAGGAACAAAGCCTTCAGGTATTATTACAGTTCCCTGGAAGCGCTGGAAATACTTAAACCCTAACTTGAATGCATTGTTAACTTCTGACTGCACCAATTTCCCCATATCGATGGAAAAAGGCTGGCCATCTTTCTGGCCATCAAAAGTGACGTGCATAATACCACGAACTACACGATGATTATTACCTCTTTGTGTCACCACAATCTTATAATCAAACTCATTCGCTGCTTTTCTGACAAACCGCAGATCTTGCATGAACAAACGGCGCTGTGTTTTTTCAGGAGAAACTATGCTGCGGTAAAAAGTCACCTCTTCATTTAACTTCAAGATATCATCCTGCAGTTTAACGATGGTTTCTTTTACCTGTCGGTTTGCATCTTTCTCTATGTGATTATTTCTTTCTAACGAGGTGTTAGTGCTTTGCATATTGGCCATTTCACTTTGCAGTTCTGCCAGTGACTGCTCAAGCTCATCCACTCGCCCGGCAGCGGCGATGGAATCGTAACCACCGGCAATTCGCCCGCGTTCGTAGACCAGCCACATGCTCAGGCCAATAACCACCAGTATACCCAATATCGACAACAACCAATGTCCTGGGCGTTTAACAGAAATTAAATAATGATTTTGTAAAGGATTTAAGTCCATATCTATTTTTTATATTTATGGCAACAAGGCCGTTAAAGTTAATCCTGCATCTTCTTTCAAAGAACACATCAGATTCATATTGTGTATTGCCTGTCCGGCAGCACCTTTTACCAGATTATCAATCACCGAGGAGACCACAACAACATCTCCCCCCTGCGGCTGAAAAACACTCATCCGGCACAAATTGCTGCCTTTAACACTACGCGTTTCCGGCACTAATCCTTGCGGCAGAACATCGACAAAAACTTCATCCTTGTACCGGCTCTGGTACAAGGATTGTAAATCCTGGCTGTTGTCGGTCAGCCGGGCATATAAAGTCGCTTCAATACCGCGCACCATCGGCGTTAAATGCGGCACAAAAGTCAAACCTACAGGCTTACCCATTATTGTAGTCAAAGTTTGACTAATTTCAGGTAAATGTCGATGCCCGTTGACAGCATATGCTTTAAAACTTTCAGTTACCTCACAAAGCAGGTTTGCGACTGATGCAGCGCGCCCGGCACCACTGACACCGGATTTGGCATCCGCAATCAGGCTGCTTTCGTCAATTATTCCAGCTTCCAGCAACGGTAAAAAGCCTAAAGTGACCGCTGTGGGGTAACAACCCGGATTAGCCACCAGTCTTGCACTGGCAATCTCGGCACGGTTAATTTCAGGCATGCCATAAACCGCGTCTTGCAGCAGCTCGGCACAGCTGTGATCCATGCCATACCACTGCTGCCAGACATGCACATCTTTAATGCGAAAATCAGCCGCCAGATCAATCACCTTCACCCCTTCAGCCAGTAACTCTGGTACCATTTTCATGGCCGTGCCATTGGGTGTTGCAAAAAACACCAGATCACAGGCCGATAAGGTCTTGATATCCGGCTCACTAAAAGCGATATCACAGGCGCCACGTAAATTTGGGAACAAATCAGAAACTAACTTCCCCGCTTCTGAGCGCGAAGTAATTATTTTTATTGCAACTTCCGGGTGAGCCAGTAACAGACGAATAAGTTCAACACCGGTATAACCTGTTCCACCCACGATTCCAATTTGTAACATTTAGTACCTGCCAATTTCCAACGGTTGGTCATATATCAAGACGTATTAAGCCCAGATTTAGCTCATAATTTGAGACATTACTGAACTGTTTTGTATTTCAGGGTAAAATATCAACACCTGAACTAACATTATGACTTAAATGAAAAAAATTGTACCGATTTTCATTCTCGCCTTGGCAATCACTGTCTATTTTATCTTTGGCAGCCCATCCCTGCGACCTGCCCCGCCACTGAGCATGAGCAGTTTGACAGGCCAGCTGATTGATACCCAGAATAGGAACAATAAACCTCTATTGATCACCTTTTGGGCAACCACCTGTTCATCATGCGTAAAAGAGATGCCGCATTTGATTGAATTGCAAAAGCAGTATTCAGATCAGATTGATATTGCCGGCATTGCAATGTCATATGACAAAATCGAACATATCCATGAAATGGTGAAACGTCGACAGCTTAACTACAGTATTATTTATGATCAGAACGACCATATCGCCCAGTCTTTTGGCGGGATTCGCCTGACGCCAACCAGCTTTTTAATTTCAGCCCAGGGTCAGATCGTTTACCAGAAAATCGGTGATATCGATTTTAAGAAACTAAAACAGATGCTTTCCAGCCCCAAACAACAAGGCTAATACTGATGTTATGGATCAAATCGCTGCACATTATTTTTATGGTGACCTGGTTTGCCGGCTTATTTTATTTGCCTCGCTTGTTTGTCTACCACGCACAATCTGACGATCATGCCAGCAATCAACGTTTTAAAATCATGGAACGCAAGCTGTTCTGGGGCATCACCACACCGGGTGGACTGTTAACCATTTTATTTGGCATCTGGCTGATCAGCTATATGCCCAGCGTCATGAGCCAGGGCTGGTTTCATGTAAAATTATTGCTGGTGGTTTTGCTGGTGGGCTACCACATTTATTGCGGCAAGCTGTTAAAAGACTTTAAATTTGATCGCAACAACAAAAGTCACATCTGGTTTCGCTGGTTTAACGAAGCCCCGGTCATTGCCCTTGTGATCATCATTTTATTAGTCGAAGTACAGGGTTTTTGAATAAAAACCCACTTTTTATATCCCAGTAGATGCGCTAGAACTTTAGAAGTATTTCCAGCTCTGTCATCGCTGACTGATAAACATCACGCTTGAAAAAAACCACCTCTTTCATCGGCTGCCAGTAATCAACCCAGGCCCAGCGATCAAATTCCGGCTTTTTATTAGCCGATAAATCCACACAGGATTCATCACTAGCCAGTTTAAGCATAAACCAGATCTGTTTTTGACCGATACAGACCGGCCGCGAATGCCTTCTGATCATGTGTTTGGGTAATTTATAATGTAGCCACTCTTTCGTGCAGCCAAGCATTTCAACATGCTCGGGCAATAAGCCGGTTTCTTCACGCAGCTCGCGAAACATCGCCTGCTCAGGTGTTTCAGACTCGGCTATTCCTCCCTGTGGAAACTGCCAGGCATTCTGACCACAACGACGGGCCCAGAAAACCTTGCCCTCTTCATTGCTTAGAATTATGCCTACATTTGGCCGATATCCCTCAGAATCTATCACCTGAACCCTCAAAAAGTCTAAATTTATCAATACCCTAGTGAATATAACATAATCTTCCGCTTGCAAGCCTGTTAATTCATAATTATCGCCAAACTGGACATTCAGCAGTAAAATATGCGCTTATTGCAGAAACAGGACACTATATACAATGGCTCTAGCGCTTTTCGATCTTGATAACACATTATTAGCTGGTGACAGTGATTACTTATGGGGCCGCTTTCTGGTCGAGCAAAAACTCGTTGATGAAGATTATTATGACACCGAGAACAAACGTTTTCTTGAACTGTATCAGCAGGGCGAGCTCGACATTTATGAATTTGCCAAATTTGCATACCAGCCTTTGGTGGATATTGACGCGCAGACCCTGGCCAGCCTTCACCGGCAGTTCATGCAGGACAAAATACGCCCGATCATCACCGATAAAGCAAGAAAGCTTGTAGAAAAACATAAAACAGCTGGTGATACATTGATTATTATCACCGCTACCAATTCATTCGTTACGCGCCCGATAGCACTTGAGTTTGGCATAGAAAACCTGATAGCAACCGAACCCGAAAAGATAAATGGACACTACACCGGCAAGATAGCCGGCACCCCCTGTTTCCAGGAAGGTAAAATCAGGCGTTTGCAGCAGTGGCTACTGGAACAGGATATTGCATTTGAAGACTGTATTTTTTACAGCGATTCTAATAATGATTTGCCGTTATTAAAGAGGGTCATGTACCCTGTTGCTGTCGACCCCGATGAGAAACTGAGTGCTTATGCCAAAACCCATAACTGGCCAGTTATGAGCCTGCGCTGAGCACAAGACCGGGCTCTGGCATAAGTGCATTCAAGAGATAAGCTGTGAACGACCTTCATTAAAATGCTGTTTTGCTTGCTCCAGCATCTTATCCAGAGCCTCCACCGAAATACCCAGCCTTTCAAATAAGAGCGGATCAATCTGCGCGTCTTCATCCAGAAATGGATCACGCTTAACATGATGATGATAGATTTCAAACGCCAGGTTCACTAGCATAGCAGCCTTCTGGTTTTCTTCGGGCGCATCTTCAGGTTGCAAATGATAACGCACGGCATCAACTTGTATGCCGGGCAAACCCCAGCCTTCTAACAAAGCGCCTCCTACCTGCGCATGATCAAAGCCCAGCGCCTGCTGCTCTTGCTCTCGAATCCAGTGGCCCTTGAGTTTAGCCTCCGAAATAATAGCCGATGCTTCTTTAGGAAGTTGCTGATAGATAATTAACGAACCCAAGTCATGCAACAGGCCACTAATAAAGTATCGCTCGATGCTTCGCTCTCTGGCATAAGAAGCCAGTATTCTGGTGATCACACCAATTGATAAACTGCGCTGCCAGAATATCGGCATACTCACCAGATCATTGGGCATATCGTTAAACGTTTTCAAAGCATGGGCGGTTAATACCAACTGCCGTAATTCTTTAAAACCAACCAGCGCAATCGCCCTGAAAACCGTATCGATAGTCGAAGACAAACCATAGAAAGGTGAATTAACCAGCTTTAATAAGGCGGCGGTTAAAGCCGGGTCTTCGTTAACAATACGCCCGACATTGCCGGCACTGACATCAGGGTCATCGAGTGCCTGATTAACACGCATAATGACTGCCGGCAATGAACCCAGCTCACCACTACGCTCAATTAACTGTTCTATCGATATCAACTTACCCCCCCCCTATTATTATTTTTGTTTGCTTTACAGCATAGCAGAGAACATGCCGCATAATCAGGTTAGCAAAGCATATATATATGAATAAATACTTCACTATAAATACTAGGTTGTCCTATAGAATTGCATGTAAATAGACCAGCTGACTTCTGTTGAAGTATTCCCGTCTTAGCCTTTGTACAAACTCGAACCAACACCGTGCTTTCAGTTGCTACAGCACGGTGTTGGTTATAACCGTAATTATCACCCTAAGCCTGCTGTTCTTAGTCATCAGCATCGATGGCTGCCGAAAGGTTCATTCTGTCTTCGCTTCAAGTAACGCACTGTAATAACGCAACAGCAATAAAAAGCCGGAGTATTCAAGCCGGCTTGTTATTGTATTTTTTTTAATCCTTATCTTCGCTGATTTTACTGGCCATCGGCCCACTTTGATCTTT
>JAOUKT010000139.1 GCA_029882395.1 Gammaproteobacteria bacterium | reverse complement strand
TTCAAAACCAAACAACTAAAAGATCATGATCTTACAGCCCATAGTGGTTTTGACTTACCTTCCCATCTCACTGTTTGCCGGGCATTGTTTTGATGCAGGGGTAATCTGCCATGGACGGCAGATTAAGTTTTACTGAGCAGGGATGCGAATGTGAAACGACCCGATAACGAGGTTAAAACTCATTCTGTAATTTAAAGATGAAAATGGTTTGCATATACAATGCACGGGAACCCGCAGGGCAAATGGTGTTAGGGCGGCTTTTTGGGGTACTTTTTTAGCTGTAGAAAAAAGTGCCTCGCCGGTGGGTGCGAATACCCACGCTTTTGACTTTTATATTCTAAAACAAAAAAGCCGGAAAAAGATTCCCGGCCTGCGAATCAAGCATCTGACACCTTACTAGAAATAATCCCAATAACTCATCACTCCATCGCCACACACTATGAAAGCATCCCCCATTTATGGCAAACTAAGCCCCAAATTATAACGATAGCAATTTAGCGTTACTCTGGGGAATCAATGATCCGTTTCGACAATGTCAGCAAACAATATCCGGGCGGTTTTGAAGCGCTGTTAGGCGTCAACTACCACCTGCCTCGTGGTCAAATGGCTTATTTAACGGGCCATTCCGGAGCAGGTAAAAGCACCTTATTAAAGCTTATTGCAATGATTGAACGCCCCAGCCGTGGGCAGATATTTCTTGATGATGTAAACCTGAATCAAATAGGTACCGGCAAGATCCCTTATATTCGTCGTAATATTGGCATTATTTTTCAGAACCACCAGTTATTATTTGATCGTAGTGTTTACCAGAATGTCGCCCTGCCATTGATTATCGCTGGATTTCGCCATCAGGAAGTCAGTAAGCGGGTTCGTGCTGCACTTGATCAGGTCGATTTACTCAGCAAAGAAAATGCAATGCCGATTACCTTATCCGGTGGTGAACAACAACGCGTGGGCATTGCCAGGGCAATTGTCCATAAGCCACCACTATTACTCGCCGACGAGCCAACCGGAAATCTTGACCCGGATTTATCAAAAGAAATTATGCAGTTATTTGAACGCTTTAATCAGGTTGGTGTATCCGTTCTGATAGCCAGTCACGACCTTAACCTGATTGATGAGATGGGCTATCCCGTTATCTCTCTGGATGACGGACAACTGGTACGCAATGATCTGGTATCAGGAGCGGCAGGCTAATGGCTAAAACTCCTGAACGCGGCGTACGTCCACTTCGCAACTCGCCTTTAAAGGCTTATTTTTTACACCATATTCGTGTCTTTATCTCCAGCCTGGGTGAACTCTCCAGGCGTCCTGTTGCCAGCATGATGACGGTTACTGTGATTGCCATTGCCCTGTCTCTGCCCAGTGGTTTATATCTTTTATTACATAACATTAGCCAGGTCAGTGCAGACTGGGATAGCTCAGCTCAAATGTCACTTTACATAAAAAGTGATGTCAGTTTACATAAAGTCGAACGACTGGCTCAGCGACTCAACCTGCGCAATGATATTGAAAGCACCACGGTTATCTCACCGGATGAAGCGCTGGAAAGCTTTATCAGGGTTTCCGGTTTTGGCGATGCTCTCAACTCGCTGGATAAAAACCCATTACCAGCCGTGATTGTTATTGAGCCCATCATCGACAATAAAAAGCCTTTGCTGGTTTCTCAGTTATTAAGTGACATGAAAAAGATACCGGAAGTTGATATTGCACAGCTTGATTTGGAATGGGTTAAACGACTTTATAGTATGCTGGAAATCGCCCAGCGCTCAGTCTGGGTAATCAGCCTTTTATTGGGTATTGCCGTGTTATTAACGGTAGGCAACACAATTCGCCTCGATATCCAGAACCGAAAAGAAGAAATTATTGTGACCAAATTAATTGGTGCCACCAATGCTTTCATCCGTCGCCCATTTCTCTATACCGGCTTATGGTATGGTTTAGCGGGCAGCTTACTGGCCCTGATTCTGATTAATATAGCCTTAGGCCTGATATCGGCACCCATTCAGACACTGGCTAGTCTTTATAATAGCAATTTTGAACTGATACACTTAAGTCTTGAAAATTCTGCGCTCA
>JAOUKT010000039.1 GCA_029882395.1 Gammaproteobacteria bacterium | reverse complement strand
GCCCGCTTAACTGAATGGGATTATGTGGTGATTGGTGCCGGTATTACCGGAATCCAGACTTTTCGTATTTTATCGTCTGAAGGCTTCAGGGTCTTACTGATCGACTCGGCCGATTTTACCTCCGCCACCAGCTCCAATTCCGGCATGCTGATCTGGGGCGGCATTCTGTATTTAAAAAGCCTGGATTTTATCTCGGTGTTTAAGTTTTCAAAATCGAGAGACCACCTTATCAAAACTGATCCCGGAAATGTTAAGGTGCTTGGCGTTACATACCTTTCAGACAGAAAAAAAATTCGCACACGGCTTGTGCTGTTGTTTTACTGGCTGTTTTCACTGTTCAGGCGCAGGCGTCCTTATAATATATCCTGTGCGGCTGAGCAGGGTTTATATAAAAAAGAATATACAAGCGTTAATGTTTTTGAAGAAGCGCTTATACACTCATCCGATTCGCGATATGCCATTGACATGCTGATGTCGAGTTTAAATAGTTGCGAGCAAAGCCGGGCTTTTAATTATCTGTCTCTGGTCAAGGGCGAATATACCGGCTCGGGCTGGGTATTGTCACTTGAAAATAAAATCCAGAATGAAAGTTTTAAGATCATGACAAAAAACCTGATTAACTGTACCGGTGTTTATGTTGACGAGGTCAATCAGTATCTGGGTATCAATGCATCGCCTTATCGTCATCTCTGGAGCAAGGGCATGTATTTTAATCTGCAGAGAAAGAACAATCATGACAATATGATTGTATTTGATGATCCGGTTAACGAAGATGTTTTGACGTATTGCCCGTTCGGTGATGTCAGTCTTTTCGGGCCTACAGAAGACAATGTGGATAATGACCGTTCAGCCGGTTTTAAGCTGACGGCAGAAGATATCAGAAAATTAAAACAAAAATATGAAAACTATACCGGTGAAAAGCTTCACAGAAAGCATCTGATATCTTACCGGGTAGGCGTCAGGCCGCTTTGTGTACCAAACGGTTTTTCAGACGCCGGTTATACGCTGGGCATATCGAGAAATTCAAAAACCTACCACCTGGCTGAGAAGAACTTTTCTGCAGTTTATGGTGGCAAGTTTACTGGCTCCTACGAGCTGGCTGTTAAAACAGTGAAAGATTTTGGCATCACGGCTAAGCCAGATGAAGAAAATATTTTTCCCTACTGGAAAAATTTCGAATCCCGGGTTAATTATATACGTCCGGAAATGGCACTGTTAGCAGAGCAATGCTGGACATTAAAAGATTATCTGAGACACAGAACCTTTATCCATCAGTCGGTTGCTAACGGAGGCTTTGGTTTAAATTTTGAATTCAGGCAACAAATCGAGACTATATCAGGCTGCTTTCTTGATCAGCTGGCATCAACAGATGTCTCAGCTAAAGCCTATTTTGAAGAACAGCGTGCCATCAATGACTTGTTCAGGGCAGAACTGGATGGCGATTAAAACACCAGCCATATTAGGTGGCAGTCCGTCGGTCACGGCTGATCATGCTGTTAACTGTCAGTGGCCAGTGCTGGACGAGCAGGATTTTCTCCAGGTCAGGAAGGTGATGCTGGATGGCGACATTAGTACTCACCCGATTCGCTACGAACTTGAAGACGCCTATGCCCAGCTGTTTAATCAAAAATACGCGCTGTCGCATAATAATGGCACTTCTGCCTTGTTTGCTTCTTTTTTTGCACTGGGTCTTGGTGCCGGTGATGAAGTGCTGGTTACCTCGGCCACCTGGTGGTCTTCGGTTTTGCCTATGTTATGGCTAGGAGCGGTGCCGGTTTTTTGTGAGTGTGAAACAGAAAACCTTGGCATAAGTGTTGCCGATATGAAAAACAAACTGACAAACAATACAAAAGCGATTGTTGTCGTTCACCTGTGGGGTATGCCCAGTAAAATGCATGAGATCAGGCAGTTTGCAAACCAGCATAATTTAAACATCATTGAAGACGCCAGTCATGCGCACGGGGCTTCGATTGATGGCAGGCTTTGTGGCTCCTTTGGTGATGTCTCAGTGTTTAGTTTGCAAGGTGACAAACTTTCTCCGGCCGGGGAAGGTGGCATGTTGTTAACCGATGATTATGGTATTTACGAAAAAGCATTATGTTTTGGTGATGTCAGCAGAATCTATTCGCTTGATACACCGGCACAACGATTTGCTGCAACCAGCTTTGGTATTAAAACAAGAATGGCACCGTTATCGGCGGCAGTTGGCTTGTCGCAATTAAAAAAACTTGAGCAGCATAACCAATGCCGCAATGACAATATTGAGTACATTTCAAAATCACTTGAGACAATGGGCTTTGACACTTACCTTGGTAGTGAACGCTATCACAGAACCTATTTTGAATTTTTAATCAAATGGAAACCGGAATGTGGGCTGCAACAGCAGACGCTGATAAGGGCTCTGAATGCGGAAGGCGCAGCAATCACTGCGCCACGTTATCCTATGCTTCACCAGCAGCCATTTTTCGTTGAAGGCGAGTGGAATAAGCTGGCCCGGATCGAAAATGGTCTCAATCGATATCCCTATAGCCAGGTGTCTCTGCCGGTAACAGAAGCCGAAAGCCGGCTGATGATCAGGCTGCCGCATTTTTCCACCGCAACGCAAGATTTTCTCGATCAATACCTTGATGCCTTTGATAAAGTACTGCTCAATGCAAAAGCTATCGCTGCAAAATTTAAATAATGCTGTCTCTACTCAATATGATTTTTCACCTGCTGCATATTGTGTTGATTATGTCTTCATTGCTGCTTTGTTTTTTTGAAAGTCTGTTAGCCGTGCATTTGTGGATACAGGCATCAATATTGACGTCATGGCTTGTTATCGGGCCGTTAATACATAAACCGGGCATGTGCCTGCTCACCGAAATTCAGAAAAAAATCAATCACTATTACGATGTTGATTTTCCTGATTCATATATGCTTTATCTGTATAACAAACTGGGTGTTAATATCAACAATACACAAACGGTGGACCGGCTTACCTTTACAGTCTTTGCTGTCTGCAGTTTGATCTCGGTAATCCGCATTAATCTAAATTAAAGCGTGACGGCCTGCTCTTGATGCGCGGCGGTAATTTCAGCCGCAGAGAGCGGGCGTGTGTTATCGGCCAGGGCAAAACCGTTGGCAATAAAGGGCGAAAGATTTTCCATCAGTGTAAGCTGTTCGTCCGAGTAGGCATCGTGTTCTGCCGCGACACAGACCAGCAGTCCCTGCCAGCCCTGATCTGCTTTTAGCGGCACCATCAACACTGAGTTGAGCAAGCCCATCTTTATTATTTCGCGCATCAGGCCTGTTTTTGGCAGCTGGCTTGCGACCTCGGCCAGGTTGTCATATTTCACCGCAGATGAGGCGGCGCAGATACTGATCAGCTGCTGGTCGCTGGCTGTTACCTTGATCAGTGTTTGCTGCATGCTATTGCTGGCGCTTCTTTCTGAACGCATACTCATCAGCCTGAGGCTATTGTCTTCCGGCTTGAGCTGCCACAGGCCGAGCCACTCTATTGGCAAATAACCGCTGGCCTGTTTATAGAGTGAGTCAATTTTGGTTTCGATATTATGCTGCTGATGCATTTTGCTAAGCATGGTGACGACAAACCGGGTGCGTGCTGACAATGTATTGAAGGCAACAGCCAGAGCGCTGAGTTCATCATTGCCTCGCGTTGGCAAGCTGTAACCAAAGTCACCCTGAGCGACACGCTGGCAGCCTTTTACGGTCAACGTTATCCGCCGTATTACACTCAGGTAAAACCAGACGATACCGATAACAAGCAATGTGCCGGCAGAGATGAAGGCATTGTTGGTTAATTGTTTATTTGCTGCCAGCTGTTTCTGTATCACATTTTCAATTGTGACGATTAACATGCCAGTGATTGAGTTGATCAGCGCCTGGTTTTCCTGCACATAATCGGCACCCCATTCAAGACGCGGTTCTTTCAAGTCATCACCCAGCTGTTTGAGGAAGCCCTGTTTGAATTGTTGCCAGTTTGAATTCAGGTTATGAATGCTGGTTAATAGTGTTTTGTCTCTGGCGTGAAAACTATCCCGCGGCAGTGCAGTGGCCACTGTTGTGATATGCATTATCTGCTGTTCAAAGGCCTCCAGGTCCTGCATAAAATCGGGGTAGAAAATCTTAAGATCGCGGAAATAGGCCGGAAATTCACGAGGTGCCAGCCTTGCGTAGGTGGAGGCGCGGCGTTTTATTGCCTGTCCCTGTACCTCCAGCTGGCTGACATGGCTAAGCAATGTCTGGTTTGCATGGTTTTCATGCGCCAGCATATTGATGACAACAATAACGCTTACGGCGCCGACTAATAATCCGCCCAGCCCGGCAAATACCTTGATCTGCAGCCAGTTGTTAGTATTGTTTTTCATTTATGTTCCTGCGTTATTTGTCTGCTTGCTGAGAGGCAGCTGAATAGGGTTACGCTCTGATCTGTGCAGCGGCGATATATAAGAGTTGTTAACAGCGCAAGAGTTCCAAATTTATTTATAAACACAGTCATATATTAAGAGTAATGAATGCGCACTGGTAAACAGGTTTGTTGCCCTGCTGCCATATGCAGAAAAATGACATGTGTCAATCCGGGGCTGGCAGCCTGCTATCATTTGTATGAATATAAAAAGACTGCTATAAACAATCAGTGCTATCAATGTTTATAAAATAAACATTGATTTAGCATAAGTTCTTAAAAAACAGACCTGATATATTCATACTCGGGTTGATGTATTGATAGGCTGCTTGATTGATGTATAGCGGGATAATTACAAGAATTTCTTTATCTGTTTGCCTGGCGACCGCAGTGATTTTACTGCTGATGATATCTGTAGTACTGGTGGGTTACGAGGGGGATTATCGTGATTTTATCCAGTCTCAGGCCATCACCCGGAAAAACATGCAATTTGCTGTCATCATCGTCAGTCTGCTGCTTATTTTTGTGACCGCATTCATCAGCTGGCTGGTTGCCTTATACGGCAGTTTCAAAATTGCGGGTCCTTTATATCGATTTACTCAAAACCTTGCCCATTGTCATCAGACTGACAGGATGCTGAATATACGTTCAGATGACTGTTTACAGGATCTGTCTGAAAAAATTATTAATGCTGCCAAAGAGCTTGAGCAGCATAAGCTGGCATTGTCAGCTCAGCTTGAAAAAATCACTGACCACTTAAAGCGGCCTGCTGCTGAACAGCATAAACAGGAACTGGCTGAGCTGCTGCAACAGTTAAAGCAGCTTGAAGCCAGAGTTAAGCTCAATGAGTAATTATAAACATTTTATCATGCTGCTCTTGTTTTTTGCGACGCCTGCAGTTTTTATGAAAATTGTTTTTAGTGACATTAATACGCAGGATTTTCATCCCCGCGAGAGCAGTTGTCAGCAGTGCCACCTGGCACAGGGGCAGATTACAGCAGCCAATGCCAGCCAGCTTCTGGCTACTCAGGAAAAGCTGTGTTCAGGCTGCCATGAAAAATCCTTGAAAGTCAGTCATCCCAGTGGATTGATACCTGGCCAAAAATTGCCTGACAAGTTCCCGCTCGACTGGAAAAATGAAATGACCTGCAGCACCTGTCATAACGTGCACACAAATGGTAAAGACTCTATCCGCGGCGGTATCAGCGGTAAACAGCTTTGTCTTAGCTGTCATCAGATGTCGTTTTTTACTAACATGGCGGACAGTGGTACCTCGATTCAGCAGACGGTGCATAAAGGCCGGATTAGCAATGATTTTTCAAGTGCCGACAGTTACTCTATGGAGTGCATGGCTTGTCATGGCAATGAAGGTGATACCGTTAATGTATCGATTAACAGCAAAGGCATTGTCAAACATTCCAGTGGCGCTGTAAATCATCCGGTAGGCATGCGATATGTCGACTCTTATGGTAAAGGCAGTTATGTTGCAATTGAGAAACTGTCTGATAAAGTGATTTTGCCGGACGGTAAAGTCAGCTGCGTTTCTTGTCACAAGGGTTACAGCAAAAAACACGGTGAAATGATCAGTGTTAAATCAAAAACGGCTTTATGCCTTGAATGCCATGACATGTAAAACAAGTGAATATGACGACAATGAATAATTTACCAACTAATAAAGTCAAGCGCCATAACCATTATATAAATACCGGTTTACAGAACCGCCTTATTGTCAGCCTGATTTTAATCGAACTGGTGTTGATTGCAATATCGGTGCTGTTTGTTTACAGGGATATGCATCAAATTATTGAGGCGAGCATGTTCCGCTCACACATTCAGAATAGCTTAACAATCGAGTATTTCGCCGGCCGTGTGATGCAGGTTATGTTTGTACTGCTGCTGATTAATATCGTGATAGCATCGTTTGTTGTCTGGCGCTGGCGCGAATATGTAAACGCTATTCTTTCTCCGCTTGAAAAAATAGTAAGCTCAGTTCATGCACTGGATTTTACAAAAAAAGAAGAAATAACCGCGCATCACCAGGCAGTTGTTATCGCCGGTCAGTGGCTGCAGGCTGAAAACAGCCGCTTTTCGGAAATCAGGCGCTGTATTGCGTCCCTCAACAGTGATGATAGCGCGGCGCTGTCAGATGAAATAAACCGATGCAGGCAGTTAATTGAAAAGACTTAATTTTATTGCTGAGATTGCCGCAGCGCTATGCTAATCAGTGATGCTGAGCGGCTGCGGATTTGCAGTGGCATGAGTAGCGGTGGAAAAAAATAAAGGGCATGTTTTCTCTGTTTTGAGAGACAGGTAAGCGCCACCATAGCGGCTTAATCTGATGCCCTTTTAATAACCAACATCAATGGAGTTCGTTTTCTATTATCTCTTTTATTACTGTGCGGCAAGTTGTGACTTTGCATTGCTCGGTATACTGGCAGGATAGCTGCAGGTTCTGTACGGTGTCATTGTCAATATTCATAAAAGAGACCAGTGCTATTTCTTGCCGCTGTCTGAGCGAGCTGGTGCCTTGTAATAACTCATTGGTATTACAGCCTTCGATAAATCGTTTTCGTGCATAGTGCGCGATGTTGTCAAAATCATAGTTACCCAGGCAAAAAGGGTTGTGATGCGCCATAGTGTAAATACCTTGTATTCTTATTGTTATAATTGGATTTTCTGAGAGGCTAGAATAAAACATTTTTTTCCAGCAGAAGTTGATATCTATCAATTTAAAGATCCTTAGAGATTTGATGAAGCAATAGACGCCGGCCAGGCCTGTGTGGCTGTCTCATATCGGCGAAATTCATCCTCATGTGCCGCCGCAGCGCCAGGCTTCTTTATATTACGAAAGTTTACGGCCTTTGCTTGCGCTGCTTGTCCTATTTTTCTCACGCTATGATATTATTGATGGCATCATTAACTGGATCTTATGTGCTGCTGTTATGGCAAAGTATTCTAAAAACAAACCGGTAGCTGAAAAAACTCAAGAGCAGGCTCTCAAGATTGCGCGCGCAACTCAAAAGCCGGGTCAGACTAAAGAGCAAACAAAGTTAATTTCTCAGGGTATTCAGAAAGGCATTGAACAATATAAAAAACTGTATAAAGCCAAATCCAGAGAACTCGACAAAAAACTGAACAAAGCCACAGCAAATAAACCGCTGCCTGTGCAGCCTGCTGAGGCAGATCCAGGACCGGCTCACCTCAAATGCAGCAGACTGCCCTGGATTTTACTGATAAGCTCATGGCTTGTTTTCGCATTGTATTTATACCGGCAATGGTAATGATGAAACAGGCTTCGGCTGTGTACTTTGCTAAAGTAACGGCTGGAGAAATGAATCTGAGAGAGTTTGCATAATATGTATTTTATTAACGGTGTTTTCCACGTGCTTCATATTGTTATTATTTTGTCATCACTATTTTTGTATTTGATAGACGATCTCATTGCGGTGCATTTAATGCTGCAGGCAACCATTTTAACTTCATGGCTTATTATCGGCCCAATGATTAAAAAGCCGGGTGTCTGTTTACTAACGGAGTTACAAAAAAAACTGGGCCTTGGTGGCAGCAGTGGCTTCACGGATTCTTATATGGTCTTTCTTTCAAAAAAGCTGGGTTATAAAGGCAATGATGCCAAAAAAATTGAGCTGATTACATTTTCTGTGTTTTCAGTTTGTACAGCACTGTCTCTTTTCCGATACTTGTATTAACGACATGCCCGCTGACGGGCTGTGTCAGACATCGCTTGTAACGGCATATTATGCTGAATTAAATGACGTGCCCGGTCTGCCCTTTGTTACAGCCAATATTCAGATTAAGACTACAAAACACTGCATCATCTCTGATACAATTATCATTCAGCTGTACCGGGATAAAAATTCCTCAAATGCCTATACGGGAAAGTGATATCGGCTTTCTTTAAATAGCATCAGCTAATGCCTGATAAAAGGATTTTTGTCAGCTAAATTTCAGCTAATGGCCAGCGATTACAATACACACATCAGTAAATAAGGAGATTTACAATGCGTCTATTTAGCCATGTCTTAAGCATTTTATTTTTAAGTACCTGTCTGATGTTTTTTATCGGTTGTTCGGGCAACTCCTCATCCAAAGCCGAGCAAGAACTGCAGGCACCTGTTAAATCCAGCCAACCTGGATTCGATGATTCAGCGGTTGATAGCTTAAACCGCCTCGGTTCTGTAACACAGCAACGCTTATTAGAAAAATATAAACATTTACATGATTATTTTGTATTAATGGAGCAGCAGGATGCTGATCTCAAACTAAAGCATGCACTGCAAAAGCTCAAAGAACGCCCATATATTGTCAATGAGGTATCCCAGCTCTATAAATACCTGAGCCGGCAAGCCGAGAAAGATCAGCAGGATTTTTATGGTGAATCACGCTGGCGTGCGGTTTATTTGCTGGCTGAGCTGAGAAATAAACGGGCGAACAAGCTGTTGTTCGAGATTGCCAGCTCGGATATGCCGCCGCCATCTGAGGTCAGTGAGCCCAGCTTCAAGGCCGAGTTTCGTATCCGTGCACGAGCGATCACAGGTCTGGAAAAATTAAAAGACGTGGAAAGCCTGGAAACATTGTACCGCAAGAAGAATTTACTCAGCGGCGTGGCAGCAGCCAGTTTGTTTGAGTTAGGTAGTGCCCCGAAGGGGGTGACGAAATTAAATGAAGTACAGGTCATGGGGCTAGGTGATGCCACGGATTTTAACAAAGTGACATCAAAAATTGATAAAGATCGTTTATATATTCCCGCTGTTTCCGGCTTAAAAGAAACAAGCCGGCAGCTGGTTCCCGTCACAGGAAGTAATAAATAAGGGATTAAGATGATGAAAAAATTAATTACGCTACTGCTAGCTGCGCTGTTTATTTTTCAACTCTCCTTTAAACTGCAGGCTGCAACGTGTACAGCGGTGATGACCACCGAAGCCAGAATCGGAAGCTGGTGTAACAGTCACTGGGTCAATTATTTCTGGCATGCTTATGACTTTGATGAAGCTGACTGGGATAATGGTTTTGGTTACAGCAATGCGTGTGATACCAGTCGTCCACTGGGCAGAAGCATGAATGCGATTTACGTCGTCAACTATGCTGATGGCCCGGCAAGTAAATCGACTGATGATTTCACAGGCAGCATTCTGCACTGGGGTGGCAACTATACGCTGCGTGAAATTGATGAATTAGACGCCCGTTGTGGAGTAGGCACAAAACGTGCCTATACACAGTGGGGCTGGCAGGATAATTATACCCGGCTTTATTTACCGTTTTTCTATACGGAAAATGTGATTGAGCGTGCCGCTACGTTAGTACATGAAGCCAGGCATGCGGACTGGTGTGGTCATAACGGTAACGATGGTACAAATAATTGTGCTGCCGCTTCAGATTCATGTGATGAAAGTTTTGATAACGGTTGCAGCGGTATAGGCTCTCCGGGAGGGCGAGGTGCCAGCGGTTTTCAGGCGCTGTGGTTATGGTGGTTTACTGTCGGTTCAGACAGTATTACCGGAACCTTGAGCAGAAAGGCATTTGCCCGTGACGAAGCAAACAGGATCTTTAGCACGATGTTTGATGTCAATCCCTGCATTAATATTACATCATCGGGAGCGGTTATCAGTACCTGTTAAGGTTTAGTCAGTGACCGCTTGCTGTAAATGTAATGCATAGCCTGAGACAGTTTGCACTGTTGAAACGTTGCTTGCCGCCTGCAGCTGTACACTGACAGCGGTGTTTGTTTTTCTCAGTCCTGGTTGAGGCGTGCATCGCTGCTAATGGTGGTCGGGTATTTCATCACCACCCAGTAGGTTGAGACAATGAAAGAGGTGATGGTGGCTATCTGAAGTATCATCGCCGCATCTTTTGTCAATAAGCCCATCGATAACGCGGAAAAAGCCACTAACAAAGAAAATTCGCTCGATTGTGACAGACGCACGGCGAGTTCACGGGAAAGTTCCGCTGATTCGCCAGACCATTTGAATGCATGGCGGAAGATAAAGGCTTTCATCGGTACGATGAATATGCCAAAAGCGATAGCTGATAATAGAAGCTGCATTTCAATATTTAAATCAAGCTCAGCACCGACGGCAAAGAAAAATATGATAAGAAAAAACTCACGCAAGGGTTTTAAATGCTCGGCGATAACCAGTGCTGCCCGGCAGGAAGCGATTGATAAGCCCGCAACAAAGGCGCCCAGCTCATAGGAAAGACCGAGCAAATAAGCGCCTTCTGCCCATAATAAACACCATGCCAGGGTTGCCAGAAAGGTGTATTCCTGAACCACATCAAATTTAATTAAAAGTGGTGTCATGATATGTTTAACACCGATGAAAGCTAGCAGCCACAAAACAATGAACTTGAGTATAAGGATGACAAAGATGATAAAAGTACTGTCACCCTGATCACCTGTTATAAAAAGGATGACAAGAATCGCTAGAATATCCTGAATTAATAAAATACCCGTCATCACTTCACCTTTGCGTTTGTGGTGTAGCGTGGTGGTCGGTATCAGCTTTAAAGCGATGACGGTGCTCGAGAACATCATCGCCGCAGCAAAGATGAGGGCATTATCGAGCTCAAACTGCATTAGTACTGCAAAAACAATGCCGCTCAAAGCGAAGACAGTGGAAGTTGCCAGTGTCAGTGCTGAAGTGGTTTTGAATAATCGCAGTATCCTGCCCGGCTGAAGATTGAGGCCGATAAGAAAAAGCAGAAGAATAATGCCGAAGTGTGAAATTTGTTCGATCTGGTCGGTCTGTTTTATCAGATTAAATCCGCTGGGACCAATCAACATGCCAGCAGCGATATAAGCGATGATAATCGGCTGCCTGGCGTATAAAAACAGTGTGCCGAGTATGGCGGCACTGATGATGATAGTACTTAGCTGAAAAATAATACTATTAAGAATCATTCGATACCTATATGTCCTTATTCAAGTAGTAGCCGTCAATTTATCACAGATTGAGTGATAAAGCCTGATTGGGCGTCTTTTTTATCTTTAGCATTTAGTGCAATTGCAAACAGGGCTAAAGCCTGCGGCTAGGACACTTGAGTCATGGTAAGTAAGAAATATTTTCTAATACAGGGCGTGCGAAAATATAATCATCAGCGTATTAGTTTTTTTAAACAGAATATATCGCCACTGACGCTGGCCGCAACAGTAAGCATCTCGAATGCAGCCGGCGGTAGCTTATACATCGGCCATACCAGGCCGCCATTGCTGGTGATAGGCGAGTGCTGACTGAACGGCTGCGGCCTCAGCAAACCAGAAGTATGGGTGTGGCCCATGGCATGATAATCACTTAACCGGCGCAGCGCAGCCGCAATCTTAAAACACAGGCTGTGGTGACGAGCCAGATTTGCTCGGCATTGTTTGTATTGATACTGACTGACATACACAACAACGCTCTTCCAGCATCTTTTGTTCGCCTTATCTCACGGCCATGAGCGATTCTACTCGACCTTAATGCGTCTGCGATATGAGCTTTTTTGTTTTGGAATAACCAGTTCCAGAACACCATTATTAAAAGATGTTTTGATATTCTCATCATCGATTTCGCCAGGAAGATTAAAGCTGCGATAAATTTCACTGCTTCTAATTTCCTGTTTTAAATAATCGCCATATTCCTCTTTGTTTTCACTGTGGCTCCTGCCTTTGATCAACAGTCGGTTATTGGTGATAGATATATCAATATCATTTTTATCAATACCCGGCAGTTCCGCTTTGATAAATATTTCCTTTTCCCTGTCAATAACATCCATTTTAGGAAAATGAGAAAATGTCATGGGTACAGCAAGCTCATCTTTTTCTTCACGGCTTGCCGGGCTATGCCATAAATGGCTGAACATGTTTTCTAACTTATGCTCAAGATTTCTGAAGGCAGAGAGATAATTGTGCTGCTCGTTATTGGAACTTTTAGAAAGGTCTTTTTTTGTATGCATGATAAACACTCCATTTTGCATGATACTGTTTATATTTGACCATACCGTTAGTGTCTATGCTTGATTATTGTCAACTGTTTAAATGATAGCTTATTGAATTTTTTTTTATTCACTTAACAGAATTTATTGTGAATCAGCCTTGTCGTAAACAGTGCATTAAATATGTGGGTGATGTTACAGAATAAAATGCTGATTATTAACTGACTATCGCATCGTTGATATAAAGTCAGCCAGTATTTCAATTTCGCTGTCGGTTAAGTGCTCAGTCATCATTCGCATCGCATCATCCGGATCGTTATGGCGCTGATGGCTGCGAAAGTCTTTCAGGGTTTTTATCAGGTAGTTGGCATGTTGAGCCGCAATAATCGGCGCCGCAGTCATTGCATCGCCTGAACCATCGATGCCATGGCAGCTTGAGCAGGAAAGGTTTGTTTCTGCACTGATGATTTTGAAATATAACTGTTTGCCGGCTGCGTTGCTCAGCCTGTTAGCTTGAGCTCGCTTTCTGCTCTGACCAGAAAAGTAAGCGGCAATGTCGTTAATGTCGGCCGCATTTAATGCTTTCACCATCGAGCTCATGTGCTCTTCCTGGCGCCGCGCTGTTTTAAAATCGGTTAGTTGTTTTATCAGGTAGCTTTTCTTTTGCCCTGCGAGTATCGGGTGAAACGAGTTGTCACTGATGCCCGTGCTGCCATGGCAACCAAAACAAAGCGCTGTTTTTGAATTAAACGCAGCCAGGGGTGCCGCCAGTGCATTATGAGTGACTAACAACAGGGCGATCATAAACGATAATAATTTCATTATTTGATTGAAATGCGGGCTCTCATGCCCGCTTCACGGTGGCCGGCTATAGAGCAATGCAAAGCTGAGTGCGTCAGTGTTTTTAAGGCAACAAACCACCATTCAGTTGTGCCGCCCGGGTAAACTTCAAGCTCATGAATATTGCCTTTTACTTCGGCTATTACAGCATTTTGCTGGCTCATGACCTGAACTTTCCGGGTAAATATTGAGCGAGAGAATTCACTGGCGCTGAAATAATGTTTTTGAGGGCTGGGGTTTTTTATAACCAGTTTATACAGTTTGCCGGTTTCAAAACTCAGTGTTGACGGATAAAAACGTAACTGGTTTGTATCGCTGCCCAGCATCACCGTCTTTTCTATGGCGGCTTGACTGGTGTAGTCGCCGGCAGCCTTTAACGTGGTGTTAACTAACAATAAAAGAGCCAGCAGCAGGCCTGAGCGTGTCTTTATGTTCATGGCTGTTCCGCAATAATTGTATTGTAATGAAAGCCGGGCGAAAACGCTCGCCCGGCAATATGATTAAACTTCAAGCACGGAAAGCCATGAATCATGCAGGTTACACACACTCAGTGCGTAAACGGCTTCATCATACTCGGTATAGTTAAAGTGAGAAATGGCGGCATTGTCTTCGCTGGGGTTAAAAATATTCTGCTCAATATAGTTAAAGTTTTTGTCCAGCAAGACGTGTTTTATTATCCAGTGCTTGTTGGCATTCATCGGGTGGCCTGTTATGACCTGGATGCCTGAGTCTGTTTTTTCGATCAGAGGTGAATGTGATCCGGCCTTTTTATGCCAGCGACCCGGTGACTCTTTTGTGTAATAGAGTCCGCCAGCCATATTGTTATGGCTTATCTTTGTATTTAAAGAACCGGCGAGCACAATCTTTGGTGCGATGATGCCGCTTGCTGCACCGGCAGCTGTAATACGAATAAAAGAACGTCTGTCCATTATAAAAACTCCTGTTATTAAATAGTTAGTAGCCAGATTTTGTGACTGGCTTATATTTAATAACAAGCAGGCTAATGAAAAATTCCATTTTTATTTAGCCGGGAAAGTGTACTTAAGGTTGGGATTTGTTGGGACTAGAACGTTGCCATCAGCTGTGAAAATTCAGTCAGTTCTTTTTTATTTAAATCGGATATGCTGCAGTAATTCAGTCCGTTACGGGACCAGTAAATTACATTATAACCGTTACGCTGCAAAAGTTGCGGTTTGTGACTGTGTTGTGACGGGCTGTATTTGTAGATGAACAGGTTAATGATATGGGCGCGACGCTGGTAGACCAGTGCCGTGGCCGCTGTGTTATTGATATAGTCAAGGCGACCACCGATGAGTCTGAAGTCTTGTTCTTTGAGGTCTTTCACAGGCGGCGAAAAATCGACTCTGCCATTAAACCAGGGTTTAACGGTGTGCCGGTCTGTGGACTCGACATCGGTGACGTGATCGACCATTAAAGAGCGCACATGTGCTGAAATGATATCGTCGGTAAAGCGTGTTTGTAATGGCGAGACCATGATATATGCCAGAACAAGCCAGCTGCTGAGCGCGCCAACACTGACAAAGCCGGTTGCCATTGCTGACCATTTCAGCCAGCTTATACGACTTGTATCTTCGCCGGTATAATCTCTTAGCTGGTTTTTAATGGTCTGTTTGAGGGTGCATGGTGCTGTGTGATAGTGCATATTTTGTATATTATTTTGCAGTGCACGCATGGCTTCCAGCTGCGCTGAGCAGTCACCACAGTCAGTGACATGAGTTTCAAAGTCACGACGATCAGATAGCGTTAGCTCAGCATCAAGGTATGACTCGATGAGTTTGTTGATATGATCACAGTCCACGAAAGTGTTCCTTCCTCTGTTGCTGCAGCAGCCATTTTTGAAGCTGTGCCCGGGCACGCGACAAGCGTGACATCACGGTGCCTTTGGGTAGCAGAATAATCTCGCTAATCTCTTTATAGGAATAACCTTCAATATCGCGTAAATATAATACTTCACGGTGATCCAGTGGCAGGCGCTCGATCAGTTCTGCAATGACGGTTTGTTTTGTGATTAAGCTCATGACTTCATCAGGCCTGAGATCATGGTTATTGATATGTGGTTTTTCTGTGTTGTGTGCGATTTCATCAAAGCTGACGAGGTTACTGTTTCTTTTGTTCCTGTTTAGGGTGTTGATGGCGGTGTTACGCACAATCGTCATTAGCCAGGCCGCAATATTATTGCCAGAAAAGCTGTTAAAGGCTTCAAAGGCTCGCATAAAAGCAATTTGTACGGTGTCTTCTGCCTCGGCGGGATTGCGTAACATCCATAACGCGAGATTATAGGCAGCATCCAGGTGCGGCAGCGAAAGTCGCTCAAAACGTTGTCGGTCTTTTTTTGTTAGCATCGGTACAAACAGGTAGCCTTTTTATATTTAACACTGAATATACATTTTTATTCCCTGTTATTTCATTTATTTTTAACCAATCGCTTCGCTGTCTTTGAATCAGTGCTACTGGCATACGTTTGCGGGCTGTTGATAACATGCGCTTAAACAGGTTTTCGGTAGAAAAAATGTCCGGATACAAAATCTGATGGTATGCGCGTTTTTTGCAGTGCTGTGAGGGGATTATTAACAGCTGCTATTGACTCTAACGGCTGTATCAATGGGGTTTTGAAACCAGGGCTGTCAGTATTTTTTACAGCTCTTGTTCGATCATTTTTTTGATCAGGCTTCGGCAGTTTCTGATCTGGCATTGTTCTGCGTGTTGACAGCTGAGGTTCAGATTCTCAACCGTGGCATCATCAAGATCCATCGTCGCTACCAGAGCAATCTCTTCTTTTTCGCGGTTGTTTTTTGCCTGCAGTAGTAAATCAATGGTCTTGTAACCCTCGATGAAACGTTTGCGTGCATAGAGTGCAATGTTGTCAAAATCATAATTGCCAAGGCAGCCGGGATTATAATACGCCATAATATCGTTACGCTTTAATTGTTATATTTAATAATTATTATGGAGATAGAATAAACTAATTATCATGGCTCAATCTTGATGTCGATCAATTAAATCCGGCAGAACGCGCTGTTCCTGTCAAGATAGCTGACAGTTTTGCGTTTGAGCAGACTTTTTGACTGTTTTATTTAAGCAATAAGGTAATGCTGCTGAGCAGTAACAGGCCGCCGATTAGCCGCTGAAAGCTACGTGGCGTAATGCTGGTATGAATATGCTGGCCCGCATAAAGAGACAGCAACATAAGCGGCAATGCTACAACAAACAGCGTAATCGTTTGCATTGAAACCAGGCCCGATAAAAAATAGCTGATGACTCTCATGGAACCATCAATCAAAAAAATGCTTGCAATGGTTGAGCGAAATGCGGTTTTATCGAGGCCCTGAAGTTGCAGATAAATGACGTAGAAAGGACCGCCTGTGCCAAACAAGGTGCCTACCATAGTGCCGAGGGTACCGGCAGGTATAGCCCAGACTCTACTGGCATGTTGTTTTGGTTTAAATCCGAACAGGTAATAAATGCCGTAACATAAGAGCAAGCTGGCAAGGCCTGTTATCAGCATGGATAAATCGATTTTTTTAAAAATGTACACAGCCAGCATAATGCCGATTATATTAAAAGGTATTAACGGCCAGATAAGTTTATATTCTATTTTTTTTCTGCCATGGATACCGTGTGTGAATGCCGCCACGTAATCGAGCAGCACGATCAGGATCACAGCCAGCTGTATCGGCAGAAACAAAATCAAAAATGGTATGGCAATGAGTCCTGAGCCAAATCCGGCAATGCCCCGAATGATATAGGCTATGATGATGATGCCAAGTGCAATCAGCAGCTGATTTAAGGCGGGTAGCATGTCCATATTGAAATTATTTGCTTAAAGTAGTATATCGTTAAATAAGTCAGGCCGTCACTGGCTGGCTACCAGAGAGCTGAGAAACGCTCGGGATAGATGGCTGTGTTTCAGACCCAAAACTGTTTATTAAAAGGCGCAGATAACTTAAATTATTATTTTAATATCGCCTGAGCAGCATTATAGTTGCCGGCAGAATAAGTGTGCTGCTTTTTAGTGCATGAGTGCGCCATCAACATTAACCACTAAATACAAAAAATACAACATTAATGCGGTTATTTAGCTCTGCTCATCGCAAATCATTTTCATTTAACTTTCTGTCAAATTCACGGCCATGATTGTGGTATGGATACGGTATGAAATATTAAGATATCAGGGCATGTTTAACAATATTTTTAAGCCAATAATGTCGGCTAGATAATGTGCCGCTCAGTGCTTCAATCGTTACAGTTAAACATTTGAAATTTATAATAATTTGAAGTCTTCTATTGATTGTACGCATCAAACTTAGTATGGTGTTTAATGTTGATCTCTATATATAAAAGCCAGTCATAATAAAAATAAAACAAGGGGCTGAAGACGATGTATTTTATGCGAACATGTTTGTTGTTTTTATTCACAACATTAACATCTGTCGTAAACGCGGCTGAACAATCGAATTATTTTGGTGTTATCAACCAACGCAGTATTGCTTTAACAGCAAAATACTGGAATCCAATTCTTAACTATGTCAGCCAGAAGTCAGGCGTGCCGCTGAAACTTCGCATGGGCAAAACGGCACCCAAAACCACGGCGATGACAGTGCGAGGCGAACATGCATTTGTTTATACCAATCATATGTTTACCGAAGAACGAGACAAGCTTGGTTACCGCGTTATTCTGCGCATGCAAACCCCTTCTATCAATGCCATTATCATTGTGCGTGATGACAGCGCGATAAAATCTCTGGCAGAATTAAATCAGCAGCAGGTGGCTTTTCCGCATAGTAACGCTTTTGTTGGTTATTGGGTGCCGATGGATCACCTGATGCGATCCGGTATCACGGTTCAACCGAGCTATGCCGGAAATCAGGAAGGTGCTATGGCGCAGGTTCACCATGGCAAGGCTGTCGCCGCCGCTGTCAATAAGCAGGTTCTTGAACGCTATGCCAGCCGTGAAAATTTTAGCTACCGTGGTCTCTGGACTTCCGAACCTTATTTGAGCATTCCAATAATGGCTCATCCGGCGCTCCAGCAAGACAAGGTTGAAGCCGTGCGTAAAGCCTTTATTGATATGAAAAATGATGTGCTTGGCCAGAAGATACTGAAGGCGAGCGCGGCAGTTATTAAATCCAGAAAACCGCTGGAATTTATTTATGCGGATGACAAGGATTATAGCAACTATCGAAATTTCTATCGCAATACGATCGTGAATAAATAAATAAAATGAAGGTGATGGCGCAGTTAAGGGATTTTTGGGCGCGCTGGGGTTTGCTGCACAGGCTGCTGCTTACCGTGGGGCTGTGTATATTGCTGGGTTTTGGTGTCCAGGTTTATTTGTCATTAAATACAAGTACCGAGGAACAACGTCAGCGCCACCAGCAAGAAGTAGAAGAGCTGATTGGTGTGTTGTCGACGCTGATAGCAGAGCAGGCCATTATTGGTGACTATGCGACGATTAAACAGTTTCTGTCATCGCAGGTTAAAAAAAGACAGGTCGTGCAGCGAATAACATGGAATGACGGCGAGGGTGGTCTGGTTTCTGTCAGTGGCCGCATGCAGCAGGAAATAGCACCGCTGTGGTTTGTCGAGCTGCTCAATTTGCCCAAATTTCATGTGCAACGTGATATCCAGCTGGCGGGCACACCTTACGGCAACATTAAAGTGTCGATTACGAATGTGCCGGCAGCTAACAAACTCTGGTACCAGTTTTTACAGCATACGTTTAATCTGCTGCTGGTAATGCTTTCGGTGTTTATCAGCATTGCATTAGTACTGCGCGTCAATCTTAAAACAATGCAGCAATTATCCCTCGCAGCAGATCAGTTTGGCCGGGGAGATCATGGCGTGCGTGTTCATGCGGCCGGCGCGCGTGAGCTACACACGGCCGCCCAGGCATTCAATAATATGGCGAATCAAAGTGAGCAGTTATTAACACAGCTGAGAGCCAGTAAACAGGAAGTGCTGGAGCAGTTAAATTTTAATATGGAACTGTTCGATGCGGTGCCGATACCGGTTTTTTACAAAGACACCGACGGTATTTATCTGGGTGTTAATCATGCATGGGAAACATTTTTTGGCATTTCAAAAGACGAAGTTGTCGGCAAAACCCTGGCGCATATTTACCCGCCTGATTCAGACGCGCTAAAACATCACTATCACGCCGACCAGAAATTGCTCAATAGACATGAGGATAATCAGCGTTATGAAATCACTTTACCTGACCTGCCCGGTGGTGAGCATTATGCGCTGTTTTCTAAAGCGGTATACCATTATACCGATGGCCAGATCCGCGGCATTATCGGAGCCATAACTGATTTAACAAAAATCCGCCAGTCGGAACAAAAGGCGCAGGCCGCGCTGCTGGACAAATATGAAGCCGAGGCGGCAAGCAAAGCCAAGTCATCATTTCTTGCCAACATGAGTCACGAGATTCGCACCCCTCTGACAGCGATAATTGGCTTTTCTGAGTCCCTGTTAGACGAGAGCCTGACAATGCAGGAAAGGGTGCATGCCACTGAAACAATTAACCGCAGTAGTGAACACCTGTTGCAAATTATTAACGACATTCTTGATCTTTCAAAGATCGAAGCGAACAAGCTGGAAACAGAACAGACTGAATTTGCACTGATGGAAATGCTCGCTGCCGTACAATCCTTAGTCAGCTTTTCGGCCCGCTCTAAAGGCCTGAGTTTTAATGTGCAATACCATTTTCCTTTACCTGAAAAAGTCTGTGGTGATGCACTGCGCTTGAAACAGATCCTGATTAACCTCTGCAATAATGCCATTAAATTCACCGAAGAAGGCGGTGTCAGTCTCAGCGTTAGTTACAAAGCCACAACGGGCATGCTCTGTTTTGATGTTGAAGATAGCGGCATAGGCATGAGCCCGGATCAGTTAAGCAAATTATTTAATCCATTTGTGCAGGCAGATGAGTCGACCACCCGCAAATACGGCGGCACGGGTCTGGGTTTATATGTATCCAGACAGTTTGCAAATTGTATGCACGGTGATATCAGTGTAAAGAGTCAGTTGAATAAAGGCAGTTGCTTCAGCTTGCAGATTAAAACAGATGAGATAGACAATGTTACATTTTTAACGGAGCTGCCAGAGCTGCTGGTGAACAAGTATGCCAATATAAAAGCCGATACCGGCAAAGCCGTAGAAGGGCGAATTTTGCTGGCCGAAGATAATAAAGACAATCAGCAGCTTATTTTATTCTATCTTAGCAAACTGGGTGCCACGGTCAGTCTGGCTGAAGATGGCGAAGTGGCCGTGCAAAAAGCCATGCAGGAACAATTTGATCTGATATTAATGGATATGCAGATGCCGGTTCTGGATGGTTTTATGGCTACCCGTCAGTTACGTGAGGCCGGTTACACTGGTGCTATTGTCGCACTCACGGCGAATGCGATGCAGGAAGATATCGACAAATGCCTGTCGCTCGGCTGTGATCAGTTTATGCAAAAGCCCATTGAGCGCAGCAGCTTCAACGCAATTATACGTCAGTACCTTGCACCGGCGACTGAACAGGCTCATGCCGAGCCGTTGCTTTCTCATCTGCTGAAAGACGGCCCGGAATTTCTCGACCTGGTGTTAAGCTTTATCCATCAGCTACCGGCGAGGATGAATTCATTATTTGACGCTATATCCCGCCACGACTGGCAGCTGCTGAGTCAATTAGTCCACGATTTAAAAGCTGTTTCAGGCGGCTATGGTTATCTCGAAATGTCTGATATGGCAGCCCGTTTGGAATTTATTCTGGCAAGAAATAATTACCAGAGCGTAACAAGAATGATGAGAGAGCTGAATGCGCTTGCTGACCGGATTATTGCCAGTGAGAACCTGCTAAAGCCTGAGAGCAATACCTAATACGGCACCTTTCTTAGCGCATGCCGTACCTGTATTATTGTGACACTCTATAACCGTGTTAATAAAAAAACAGAACAAAGCGCTACGGTTGCCAGGCTCAATGAAATAACACCCCGTTCTGTTTTAATAATGCATATTAATTTTTTAAGCGATATGCCTTGTGGCAACTTTTACACGACTTGAACACACGATCAAACTGGTAACGTATGGCGGTCATATCACCTCCATTCGCCGCTTCAAGCAGCTGGTTTGATTCTTTGATCAGTGCAAACGTATGTTTATTGACCTTGTCGGTTTGTGTGAAATAAGTGGCTTTTACGCGCGTCTTTTTCCATCCTGTACCTGTCTGGCTACTGGCCGGAAACAGTTTGTTAAGATCTGAATTTGCAATCGCTGCTATTGCAGCCGAGGCTTTAATGACATCTTCTTTATTATACGACTCCGGATTTGTTACCAGCTGGTTTTTTAGTTTAGAAATATTCCAGCGCATGAACATCATGGCCGACTGCCGGTATTTTATAAGATCGGCCTGCTTCGGCTGCTTAGTGTTTTGATCAGCAATAGCATAAGGTGATGCAATCGCTATACACAGTATTAAAAAAACGTTTGTTTTCATTATTTACTCCGTTTATGGTTATTTTCATTTATTCAGCCGACTCTGGCTCAATTCTTTAGTTGCAAAAGCAAATCAAACAATAAAGCACTCTCAATAAGCCAGTAAATCAACAGGGCACAAAAGATTGAGAGTGCAAATGCTTTAATATTTATGGGTCCAGTCTCTTTGTGAAAAGAAATATTGATAATTTTTTTTTGCCCCGTAATCATCGGCCAGACAATGTCCTGTTTTTTTATAAATAAATAAAAGCCAATGGCACTCAGGTGCAGAATCGCCAGTATTAAAAACATATTTACCCACTGCCTGTGCCAGTAACTAAACTGTTGCTGTTTTTCTTCGCTTAACAGTAATGACAAGGGTGCAAAAAAATCAATATCAGCCTGACTGGCAAAAAGGCCGGAAATGGCCTGAATAATAACAGCGAGAAGCATAAGAATAACTGAAAGCGCCCCGGCGCGAGTATGACCAACTAGCGGCTCATTTGACGCCATTGTTTTTTTTACATGTACAAAACACAGCGGGAAATTTTTAAAGCGTGAATAATAAGAGCCGCCAAAGCCCCATGCCAGACGAAACACTAACAATGACAAAATGAAGCTGCCAATATGTGCATGCCATTCCAGCCAAAGGCCACCACTGATGCCGCTGATATAGGCTGCCAGACATGCACAAACCAGACACCAGTGAAACAGTCTTAAGGGCCAGTCCCAGAGCGTGATCAGCTGGCTTGTCACTCGGCAAACTCGAGTGTTTCGCGGATAGCCGTGAGTCCGGCCTGGGCGCAGTTGCCATCTATGCTGTCCCGCTCAGATTTTCCTGGGGGCGCGCCTGAAACGCCAATGGCACCTATGATTTCACCTGCAGACTGTATAACCAGACCGCCGCCGACCAATAACGCGCCGGGATTATTGGCAACCTGGTTAGGGATTTTTTTATCTTCGAGTAAGCCGGCTAAGGCTGCCGTTGATTGCCTGAAACTGTTAGCTGTCCAGGCTTTTTGTATGGCGGTTTGTATGGTGTGCGGGCCTGCAAAACGATCACGCAACAATACCTGAACATTGCCACCGCGATCAACAACCGCAACAGCGACTGAATAACCGCGGGAACGACAGTCTGTTAGCGCAGCCCAGCTGGCGTCGTAGGCTGTTTCAACTGTCACAGATCTGATGCTGAAAAGGCCATCTGCCTTTGTATTTGCTGCCAGCATTGCTAGTAAAATAAGCAACAGGCCGTTGTATTTTATTTTTTTAAACATGTTTATCCTTTATGCGTTAGTAATGTTGTGGACATGGGGTTTGAAATCTGGAGAAAGTCATCGATATAATCGACAGCATCGTCGGCGTTAAGATCACGGAACATGTGATCGGCACCCTCGATAACAACCATTTTTATGCTTTCATCATCTACCAGGTGGGCGACTTTTTTATCCAGTGCAATGACTACTTTGTCGTTGCCTGCGACCACAATTAGTGTAGGCAGGTTTATTTTACTGAGCAGGGCAGCTGTATCGAGTGCCGGGTTCTGGTCATAATAAGAAAGAAAGCTTTCAGCTGTTGCTGAGCTGTCACGGCAGCTCATTAAACCAAGGTGGCGCAGAACGCCTTGTGTGTTTTTTGCAGCCACATGCTGGCGTGCCTGCTGAAGCAAGGCTGACAGCGGCAGCTTGAAACGTTGCTGATATGACTGGCTGCTGCTGTTTTCTTTTACAGCCGGCGCCATTAATACCAGGCGCTTGACGATCGGGTTTTTATGTACGGCCGAATATAATGCGGTCTGGGCTGCGCCTCGTGAGTGCCCCAAAAGGCTGACATCTTTCACGTCTTTTGATTGCAGCCAGATCAGCCACTGGTTTATTTCATCGATAGCATCCGAGTTTTTGTGTCGGTGAGTGATTGAACAATCATACATGCCGTGGCGGTTATTCAGGCCCAGGCTCAGGTTTATTGCTAAAATGTTATGGCCTTTACCGATCAGTAACTGACGGATATACGCCATACTTTCTAAATCGCGGTGAGCCAGTGCACCGTGAGTCATTAAAACCACGCCATCGCCTGCATTTTTGCCGGCGGCTAACTGGTAGTCTGCATTCAGCGTCAGGCCTTTGTATTGAATACTGACTTCTGCTGCCAATAGCGGATTGTAAACGCAAACAATCGCCGCTATGGCTAGCAAACAGTTTATTTTTATATGGCTCATCATATTGTTTTCCGTTAATGACAAATGCTGGCGAAACTTGTAACCTGTAAACAAAAAAAAGATATGAAGGAAATATGTTTTTTTTCTTATGAATTTTTATTTTGTTTATAATCAATGATTTATTTTAGGGAAGCGGCGCGTGGTAGAGACATTAACATCGTTCTATCTGGGAGACTGGTACGTCAATACACGTACCAATGAACTGCTCAAAGGGCATATTCAAATAAAGCTCGAAGCTAAAGTCATGCAGGTATTGCAGTATCTTGCTTTACATGGTGGCGAGCTCGTCACACGCGAAGAGCTGGAGCAGTGTGTCTGGGGAAATACGGTGGTCGGTTATGATGCGCTAACAGGCTGCATCGCCAAATTACGAAAAATTCTTGACGATGACGCGCGCCAGCCTGCGTACATTGAAACCATTTCAAAAAAAGGTTACCGGCTGATTTGCAAGGTCAACACTGACCATGCCGGACACGGTCACCGGCCGGATAATAGCGCTGCAAGACTAGTTAACCAGCACAGGCTGTCTATACTGGCAGGGCTTAGCGTTCTGATAGTAGTAGTCATTAGTCTTTATATGCTAAACAGTCAGTCAACGCATGCCTCTCTCAAACGTACTAACACACCTGTTATTGTTGTTTTGCCTTTTAGTAATTTAGTCGCTGATGCGAGTCAGGATTATTTTAATGAAGGCATGACCGCTGATATCACCACCGCGTTGTCAAAGTTATCGGGAGTCATGGTTATTTCTCCGGCGTCTGCAAAGGCTTTTGCAACCCGTGCATCTGGCTTTGAGCAAATAGCCAAAGCCTTCGGCGTTAATTATATTCTGCAAGGCAGTGTCAGACGCCTTGATAATAAGGTCAGAGTTAATGTTAGTCTGGTTGATGCTAGTAGCAATCTGTATCTCTGGTCTGAAAAGTATGACCGTGAATGGCGCAGTATATTTGATGTCGAGGACGAAATAACATCCCGCATTATCGAGACATTGTCGATAGAGCTAACCAGAGATGAAAAGCGCCGTACTGCACAGCGTTATACCCGCAACCTTGATGCTTATGAAGATTTTCTGCGCGGACAATCTCTGTATATGCATCACGAGCCGGACGACAATCTTCAGGCGCGTGAATATTTTCAACAGGCAATATTGCGCGATGAAAACTTTGCACGTGCGTACAGTTCAATGGCTCTGACGTATGTCTCTGAACACCGTTATGGCTGGAGCCGATCGGCAGCAAATAGTCTGGATCAGGCTTTGGCGTTCGCCACCAGAGGCGCCCAGTTAGATAAGGAGCTGCCGCAGGCCTACTGGGTGCTGGCTTATGTGCATTTATTCAGACAGGATTATGAACAGGCCGCTGTGGTGGCCCAGCAGTCGATTGAACTGGAGCCTAATTTCGCCGACAGTTATATCAGCCTGGCGGTAAGCAAAATGCATTCCGGCCAGGCTCAGGAAGCCTTGCTGCTGGTAAAAAAAGCCATGTTGCTTAACCCAAAATACCCGGCGGCTTATCTGTCTGTACTGGGTCAGCTGTATTATTTTATGGCAGATTATGAAGCCGCGGTGGTCGCATTAAGCCAGGCGGTTGAACGCAACCCGAATTTGATAACGGCGCAGGTTTTTCAGGCTGTTGCATTCTACAAGCTCCGGCGTTATGAAGAAGCCGACTGGAGTATGCAACACATTAAAATCAACCATGCAGACTTTAGTCTTGCTAAGCTCAACGAAATGCTGCCGTTAATTGATGAGTCAGTGATCCGGGACATTAAAAAATATTTGCAGCTCATCGCCCCGGATGTTTGATTGGCCCTGCTGTGCGGGCCATTGTAAAATATTATTAAAGCACAAATAAGTTATCGCCGGAGGTTACTATGGATATAACATCAGAAACAAAAACGATTTATGAATTTGTTGATAAAGGCAACTATCATGCGGCCATGAATATTAGCATATCTGCTTTAAATGCATCCCGCAGAAATGATGATCAGACTGCTGTAAACGTATTTCTCGGTATTATTAAAGACATTGCAAATATCATGGCCACAGAGTTCGGCAGTTAACCGCGTGTTATCTATAAATCAGCTGCAGAGTAAACGACAATTATGACTAAAAACCAAGCCAGAAAACTCTGCATCTATCATGGCAACTGCCCTGATGGTTTTGGTGCTGCCTGGGCAGTTCGAAACGCGCTGGGAGAAAGTGTGGACTTTTATAAAGGCATGCACCAGCAAACACCGCCTGATGTGCAGGGCCTGCATGTTATTCTGGTTGATTTCTCTTATAAAAAAGATGTGCTGGAGAAAATGTTACAACAGGCTGCCAGTATTACTATTCTGGATCATCATATTTCTGCAGAACAGGACTTATCTTCTTTGTTAACAGAAGGCCGTATTGCCGGTGTCTTTGATATGAACCAGTCGGGTGCGATGCTGGCATGGCAATGGTTTAATCCGCAGCAACAGGTACCCCGGTTAATTGAACATATACAGGACCGGGATTTATGGCAATTCAAACTCGACGGCACCAATGAAATCATGGCGGCGCTTTCATCTTATGCGTTTGATTTTGAGAGCTGGGATAAACTGATGGCCTGCAATGAAGATGAGCTGCACACACTAAAGCAGGAAGGCAAATCGATCCTGCGTAAAACCCATAAAGATATTAAAGAACTGATGCTCTCCGGTGTCCGCCGAATGATGATAGGCGGCTATAATGTGCCGGTACTGAATGTGCCACCGGTTTATGTCTCTGATGCCGGCAATATCATGTCTGTTGATGAACCCTTTGCAGCCTGTTACTGGGATCACGCGACAGGTCGCTCGTTTAGTTTACGCTCCAGCGATAACGGGGTGGATGTGAGCGAGGTGGCTAAACATTATGGCGGTGGCGGTCATGTAAAGGCGGCAGGTTTTACTGTGCCTGTTGGTTGGGAAGGTGAACAAAAAATAAACATTAAAAATTAAGCAATGAAGGGGAGGCTTCCCCTTCACCGCTGGGCGCTTACTCGGCTTGAGGCAGGGCGATCTGGTTGTTAGTGCTGAACTGATAGTCTTTAAAGACATGTTCGGCGCTTAACATTTGATAATCACCATTGGCCATTTTCAGGCTGGTGTCTTTTAGTTTGTAAGTGTAATGGCCGCAAGTCCAGCAATTAAACTTACGCATGTGATAACAAAGACAGGTTTTACCGGTGACGATGACTTTCTTTTCGTTAGGGTGTTTTTCCACTTCACTATTGTAAGCGTCGATGTAATCGCAGTGACCCTTCGCATCCAGCAGATAACCGAAGGCTTCACAATTGGGCGCGACGCCAGAATGCAGTGCCGGGCATTGCTTTAACATACGCATCGGGTAGCCGGTGGGTGAAATCTGATTGACCTCGATATCATCCTCATCGGCTTTAAAGTATTCCTGTTTAACCTTCTCAGGCAAACCGCATTCATCGGTGACTGTAAAACGCGTGCCGACCTGTACCGCACCGGCGCCCATTTCCATGTAGCTGACCGCATCGCTGCCAGTAAAGATGCCGCCTGCGGCAATCACCGGTATAGAAAGCTCTTTTTCAGCGAGAAAATCTAATACTTCCTGGGTGATGGTCATCAGGTCGAATTCTTTCCAGTCCATGCCAAAGCCGAGGTGTCCGCCAGCCAGCGGGCCTTCGACCACAATGAAATCGGGTTGCCTGTTGAGGCGGGCTGTCTTACGCAGGAACAGGTTTAACGCACGTACAGAAGAAACGATAATGCCCAGCTTCACCTCATTGAATCGTGGATGATCCTGTATCAGTGAAAATGAACTCAGGTGCAGGCCCGCGCTCAGTGAAATGCCATCGATACCGGCGTCCATCGCGGCTCTTAGCCTGACTTTCAGCGTGCCCAGAGGGTTGTTCATGGTCAGCTTTTCCATGCAATTGATGAAGATCATGCCATCACCTTGTTTTTGCTCCATGGTCTTGCTGACGTGGATTTTTGTCGCTTCTTCCAGATTGTCCAGATTAAACTGAACTACAGACTTGTCGTCATTATCGGCATTAAATTTATACTTTTTAAGCTTGTCTTTAACGTAATGGGTCTTATAAAGTCGATCCGTGACTGCAGGCACCATGGCATCAGAAATATGGCCGATGCCGCCCAGTTTGGCTGCGACAAGCGCTAGCTGAGTTGTGGATATGTCCACTCCCATGCCGCCAATCATAATGGGTACGAGCTCTTTGTTGCCAAGCTTTAGCCTAAAGTCATCGAGTTTTTTCATGAGGTCTCTTCGGTAATTAGATTTTATGAAAATTCAGTATTTTTATCGTGATTAGTTTTGGCGGTCATTATATAGGTATTTTGCTTTAACTGCTCTATTCTAGCATGCCGCAATATTGATTCAGGGCAAGTCTGTCTGGCTTTTTATATACCATTAAACAAAGTAAGGGCAGAGGCTGGCCATAATGACACGGTGCTTGAGCCCCTCGGCGCAGTATCAGAGCGATATTAAGGCTTTAAAAACTCAATAACAAGCAGATTGATGTAGTATAGACCGCTATTGTGTATCCGGGTTTTCAGTACGGCTAAACAGCTATCAGTGCCTGTCATCATTAACTTTATTTTTAATGTGGGTAATAATTGTATTTATGATTGAAAAATCGACGTTACAAAAAGCGGCTCGCGAAGATATCATTTCGACGGAACAAATCGAGCCACTTTATCAATTTATCCGGCAGCAGGCGCCGGATGAGTCTGCGGCCTACGGCAAAGAATCCCTTAAATTTATCCGCAGCTTTGGTGATGTCTTTATTAGCCTGGGTATCGTGCTGCTGGTGATAGCGGTGAATATGAGCAGCCTCTCCGGTTTGTCTTATTTGATACCGGTGGCGGCTTTTGTCGCTTTAGCAGAATGGCTGGTAAGGCGGCGCCGGCTGGCCTTGCCGGGCATTGTCATATTATTGTCGATATTGTTTTTCATGAATAAGGCCGTCTCTTTTTCCGCTGAGCATGCCGCTCTCTGGGGCTTTGCCATGTTGAGCCTGAACAGCCTGTTATTTTATCTGCGATACAAAATGCCATTCACTTTATTACCGCTTGCAGCCGGTCTGGTAGCGATGTTTGTGGTGATGATAGGAATTGATGTGCTGCAAAGCCCGGTTGTTTTCGTCGGCCTTGGTGTGATCGTGTTTAGCATTGCGCTGTGGTTTGATGCACAAGACACCAAAAGAAAATCGCATTTAAGTGATAATGCATTCTGGTTATATTTGCTGGCCGCACCATTAATAGTGCATGGCGTGATGGTATCCATACTATTCAGCGATCAATTGTTACTGTCATTCATCAATAAAAATGTGTTGATGATGACTTTCTTTGCCATCTTCTTTTTATTGGCGCTATTTATTGACCGCCGTGTCATTCTTATCTCCACTCAGTTATATGTTATATATGCATTGACACAGTTGTTACAAAGCCAGGTCAACAGCACTCAGGACATCATGGTATATGTTTTAATCGGTCTGGCTTTTTTTGTTATCTATTTCGGTACTTACTGGTATAAAACGCGCCGTCTTCTCTTTGGTGCATTATCGGGCAGCATGATCAGTCGCTACGTGCCAGATTTTGATACCGAAGATATGAAACGCTAACAGCGTTTAAAAACAACACAATTATGTCTGGGTTTGCATGGTCTTTATGGGCATGAAAATTCACCAGATGATGTTAAGCCTTTGCCCGGGAGATTTATATGAAAGCGGTTGCTTATCAACAATGTCATGCCATTAGCCACAAAGATGCGCTGATCGATATCGAAATGCCTGAGCCAGTCGCCAAAGACAGGGATATAGTGGTGAAAATCGAAGCGGTTTCGGTTAACCCTGTTGATACCAAAATAAGGCGGTCAGTGGCCCCGGAGCAGGGGCAGCATAAAGTGCTCGGCTGGGACGCGGCCGGAGTCGTCGTGGGCGTAGGCAAACAGGTGAGCCTGTTTTCTGTTGGCGATAAAGTCTGGTATGCCGGCGCAATTGACCGCCAGGGCAGCAATGCAGAATACCACGCGGTTGATGAACGCATTGTCTCAAAAATGCCAGAGAGCCTGAGTTTTACAGAAGCCGCGGCGCTGCCGCTAACATCAATAACGGCATGGGAAATACTCTTTGACCGGCTCAGGATAGGGCAAAACGAAAGCGCTACAATCTTAGTGATTGGTGCTGCCGGAGGAGTCGGCTCAATTTTAATCCAGTTAATAAAACAACTCACACAGCTGACAGTGGTTGCTACTGCATCCAGAGCCGAAACACAGCAGTGGGTCAGGTCGCTGGGTGCTGATCATGTCATTAACCATCATCAGCCACTAAGCCGCGAGTTAGCGGCAATTGATATTGAGCAGGTAGACTATGTTGTCAGCCTAACGAACACGGACCAGCATATTGATGAAATCAATCAGCTGATAAAACCACAGGGAAAGTTTGCCGTCATCGATGACCCGGGTGTGCTTGATGTCATGCCGTTTAAAAGAAAAAGCGTTTCAATACACTGGGAGTTAATGTTTACACGTTCGTTGTTTCAAACCGATGACATGATCGAACAGCATTATTTATTACAGAAAGTGGCGAAACTGATTGACCAGGGAAAAATAAAAACAACCTTGAATCAAAGTTTTGGCGCTATTAATGCCAGTAACCTTATGCGCGCGCATCAGTTAATTGAATCAGGCCAGTCGAAAGGTAAAATCGTGTTAACCGGCTTTGAAAACTAGTCAGCGGCCAGCGCTGCTTATTAATAGCGCTGGCGACGGTGCAGGCTGACGATAGAAAAAATATAACAACCGGGCATTTAAAAAACACAGAGCAAAGTCAAACCATTGCTATATTGGATCTTTTAGCGCTTTGTCTGTATTCTCGGTCATCAAATACAACAAAAGAGGAAGCATGATGGGTGTCGAAACCGTTTTAGGCGTAATTTTTAACTTCTGGACAGGGCTGGCCGTGCTCAGCATTATTCTGGTGAAGTCATCCATCAAGTTTGTACCGCAAAACCAGGCATATGTGGTTGAGCGATTTGGTAAATACAATAAAACCATGGTCGCCGGTTTAAATGTACTGGTTCCGTTTATTGACAAAGTCGCCTACAACCAGTCATTAAAAGAACACGCCTATGATGTGCCTAGCCAGGCAGCCATAACCAAAGATAATATTTCGTTGGTGGTAGATGGCGTCTTGTACCTGAAACTGCTCGATGCTTACAAAGCCTCTTACGGTGTTGACCATTACGTCTATGCGGTCACCCAGCTGGCTCAAACCACGATGCGCAGTGAAATTGGCAAAATTGACCTTGATAAAACATTCGAAGAACGCGAAAACCTCAACACCAATATTGTAAACGCCATTAACCATGCATCAGAACCCTGGGGTGTACAGGTGATGCGTTATGAAATTAAAGATATTGAACCGCCGCGCACTATATTAGATGCCATGGAACGGCAAATGAAAGCCGAGCGTGAAAAGCGCGCGACGATTCTGGAATCTGAAGGTCATCGCCAGTCGGCTATTAATGTGGCCGAAGGCGCAAAACAGGCACAGGTACTGGCGGCAGAAGCAGACAAGACCGAGCAAATTTTACGTGCCGAAGGTGAAGCAAAAGCAATCATCGCAGTCGCCGATGCACAGGCGCTGGCACTCGATACCGTGGGCAAGGTTGCCAATACAACAGAAGGCCAGAAAGCCATTCAGCTCAATCTTGCCGATAAAGCGATAGAGGCAAAACGTGCCATCGCCAAAGATTCAACCGTTGTATTATTGCCCGATTCACACAGCAGCACGGCTAACGTGGTAGCAGAAGCCATGACCATAATAAATACGTTAAACAACGATAAAAACACTAACGTATAAAGGAGAGCAAGATGATCGCTGAATATATTGTCAGTCACCAGTCAGAATTCTGGCTGCTGTTTGGTTTTGCAATGCTGGCTATAGAAGTGATCACCGGTTTCTCAACCGGCGTGTTTTTATTTGCCGGTTTGGGTGCACTGAGCACCGGCCTGTTAATGAGCCTGGGTATTCTGCCAGAAACATGGCTTGCAGGTATCGCCAGCACCGGCATCAGCACAGGTATCATCACTGCTCTGTTATGGAAATCACTTAAAAAATTACAAGGTGACCGGCCACTGCAAAAAGACAACAGCAGTGATCTGGTCGGCCATGAATTTATACTGGACACTGATATTGCAACAAACAAACCGGGTTCTACCCATTATTCAGGCATTGCCTGGAAAGTTGAAATAGATAAAAAGGCAGGCGTCGACAGCATAGAAGCCGGCCAAAGAGTGGCGGTAAGTTCGGTAGAAGTCGGCGTGTTTAAGGTTGTGTTGTCACAGTAAAAAATAAACTTTATAAGAATTAAAGCGTATTTATAAAAAGACATAGACGTCATGACGTTTAAATCACTGTTAGCTGAACAAAGATAAATACAAAATGGAAGTTCAATACAAAATTAATACACCAATAACTACCGAACAATTTATTGATTTACTACAAAGCTCAACGCTAGGTGAACGTAGACCCGTTGACGACTTTGGATGCATCAAAGGCATGTTAAGTAATAGCAATCTTGTTGTTTCTGCCTGGCAGGAGAATGAACTAATCGGCATCGCACGCTCGCTTACTGATTTTCATTATGCATGCTATCTTTCTGATCTGGCAGTTTCTAAAATTCATCAGAAAAATGGTATAGGTAAAAAGCTACAAGCAATAACACAAGAAGAGCTAGGGCCAAAATGTAAATTAATACTAATAGCTGCCCCAGGAGCTAATTCATATTACGATCAAATTGGCTTTACAAACAACGAAAGATGCTGGGTTTTAGAGCGTGATAAAAATATCAGCTAACAAATTGTTTAACTTTTCCAATAAAAAGCATGGGCCGGACGC
>JAOUKT010000064.1 GCA_029882395.1 Gammaproteobacteria bacterium | reverse complement strand
GAACTCTATCAGGTAGATGCATTCACGCAATATGTCTTTGGCGGAAATCCTGCCGCGATTTGTCCATTAAATGACTGGCCAGAAGATCATTTATTGCAGCAAATTGCTGCCGAAAACAACTTATCCGAGACCGCTTTTTTTGTAGCCAACGATACAGGCTTTGCATTACGCTAGTTTACACCAAAAAGTGAAGTCGACTTATGCGGTCATGCAACTCTTGCCACGGCTCATGTTATTTTTAACCACTTGGCTTATAACAAAAGCAGCATCTGTTTTAGTACCCGCAGCGGCGAACTCATTGTACAAAAAAATACTTCGATGCTTCAACTCAATTTCCCTGTCTGTCCCGGCCAACTTACAACTGCACCCGAAAATTTAATCCGTGCTCTTAATTGCCAGCCTGTTGGCACTTTAAAAGCAGCCGACTGGTTTGTTGTATTAGCAACCGAGCAAAACATCCTTGATTTGCAACCGGACATGGAACTGCTCAAATAGCTTGATCTTCGTGGCGTCTGTGTAACCGCACTCGGTTCCGATTGTGACTTTGTTTCACGCTTCTTTGGCCCAAAGGAAGGTATTAATGAGGACCCTGTTACGGGTTCCTCCCATACAACATTAATCCCTTACTGGTCAGATAAACTTAATAAAAAACAGCTGCACGCTCGACAACTATCATCACGAGGCGGAGAACTGTTCTGCGAACTTAATCAAGAAAGAGTCCTTATAGCCGGATATGCTGCTGACTATATGAAGGCGATTATTACCATATAAAACTGACAGGCTTCTGCGGCAACTGTCACACTTAGCAGCGGAATTTCCTTTTCTGCTCTAAAGTCAGATAATGGTTCAGCAGCAAACACCAGATAAATCAACATTGTTTTACAATCATATAAAAACTTTAGAACATACATTGCTAGCTAACGGGTCACACACACCCATACTTAAATTCATTCAAACTTATTTATTTCTACAAGCTATAATCCATTACCATCTCTTTTAGAGCTTTGTAACTCTTTTTCATAAAGCATTCACCCAGCCGTCATCAATCTGACATACATGAAGATTATGTTTAGCCACACATTAAAAACAATGAGGCTACACATGAAACATTCTATAATTTATCTTAGCGTAACAGCGGCTCTTGCCATCTCGGGTTGTTCAAACTCTGGTACAGAAAAAACAGTCTCCGCTGTAAATTTTATCGGCATGAATGCACCGGTAACAGCCCTGCAATGAGCAACTGTCTACAGTGATGCACAAATTGCCATTACATACAGTGATGGCAGCAGTGAAACTAAAAACCTTGAATACAAACAACTTTTTGCAACCACAGAATCTATTAACGGCAATACAGTCGGTGGTCTTTACGATGCGGTCGGTCAGCCGTTAATGGACAGCAGTGTAGCAGGCAATGTCTCTCAGTACATTTCAGAAACACCGGACGCCAATAGTCTGTTAAAAATTGACGGTGCCGATGCACCGGCTCTAAACGTCACTGGCAATCCGTTGTTTATGGTTACTCATTATGAATATGTGAACAAAAATAATAACGACGACAGCGAGTAATCAAGGGGCTTTCTGCACGTAGCAAACCGAACACCCACCTTAATAAATACCAGTATAACTAATAATTTCAACTAGTTACGTGTTTTTCTTATCATGGGTATCCTGACAAGCCCCTTGGCTATATGTCACGTGGGCGACCTAAAAAAGATAAGGATGAACTGGTTAAATTTTAATCCCTCCGTCACCTTTAATTATGTTTTAAAGATTAAGATCAAAATCAAAGGCGTCGGTAGTCGACCGACAGCGAGTCACTTTTTTCTACAGCTAAAAAAGTAACCAAAAAAGCCGCCCTAACACTGTTTGCCCTGCGGGTTCCCGTGCATTGTAAAGGTAATCTTATACACAATAAAATACTTGGAGTAGCTTTAACCTCGCTAACGGGTCATTTTCATTCGCATCCCTGCTCAAGAAAACTTAATTTGCCGTCCATGGCAAATTTACCCTTTAGGGAAACAATGCACGGCAAACACTGAGGCGGGAAGGTAAATCAAAACCGATACAAAATCGAAGTTTTTAGTTTTTGACTTTTGTTTAGATTCCCCTACCCATTTGATCAAGCTGATGAGCGCTTTTGACCCCTCCCATTTAAACAAGCCGAGGAAGGAGTAATATTTACGGGGTTTACTGCGAGGATGTTTGAGTAAATGCGCCTTATGCATTTGCGAGTTCCGCAGCAGCCGTAAATATTGTGACTGACGAGGGGACTCTCATTGCTTTTTTAATGAGAGCTTGATTAACGGGGCGGCATTCTTTTGGTTACTTTTCTGTTGCTGCAGACAGAAAGGTAACTCGCTGTCGGTCGACTACCGACGCCTTTGATTTTGATTTTGATTTTAAATACTAAGTTTAGACAATCTCATTCTCTTTTTAACTAACCGCACTCCTAAATAACATATGCTTGACCATATATACGATATAACATATATTCACACCATGAAAATTGATGCCAATACCTTATTCACCGCCCTCTCCAATGAAATCCGCCTTCGCTGCCTGCTGCTAATACAACTCGAGGGAGAGTTGTGCGTCTGTGAACTAATCCATGCACTGGATTTATCTCAGCCAATGATTTCACGACACCTGGCACTGCTGCGTGATAGCGGACTGGTTAATGATCGCCGTTCAGGACAATGGGTTTATTACTCGATAAACCCTGATTTAGATGACTGGGCAAAAAATATTTTGCAAGCAACAGCACAGGCGAATATTAAGCAGTCGCCGTTTGCTAATGACCGTCAGTCGTTGAAAGATATGCCGAACCGGCCTGCAGCCTCCTGTTGTGCCTGAATAATCATCATCGAGAATAATTAACAAACACTAGCAGGATTAATCAATGTCAGTTCGTATCGGTATAAATGGTTTTGGTCGAATGGGTCGGCTGGGTTTCAGAGCCGGCTGGGATAAAAAAGAATTTTCGCTTGTTCAGGTTAATGAAACCGCTACTGACGCGACAGGCTCAGCACATTTACTCAAGTTCGATTCGGTGCATGGCATCTGGAATCACGAGACGTCCGCTGACGGAAACACAATGCATGTTGACGATAAGACGATCTCCTACTCATCCAACCAGACAATAAAAGATACCGACTGGTCGGGCTGCGACATTGTGATTGAAGCCACCGGTGTACATCATAAAAAACCCGAGTCCTTAAAAGCATATTTTGCTCAGGGCGTAAAAAAAGTCATTGTCGCCGCACCTACAGAAGGTGCATTAAATATTGTCTACGGCATTAATGATGATCAGTACAATGCCAGCCTGCATCATTTACTGACAGCCGCGTCCTGCACCACAAACTGCCTGGCACCGGTAGTTAAAGTGATGCACGAAAAAATTGGCATTAAGCACGGTTGCATGACCACGATTCACGACATCACTAATACCCAGACTATTGTTGATAAAGGCCATAAAGATTTACGCCGTGCCCGCGCCTGTGGCCAGTCACTGATTCCGACCTCAACCGGTTCTGCCAAAGCCATCACAAAAATATTTCCCGAGCTTGAAGGAAAATTAAACGGCCATGCTGTGCGTGTGCCTTTACTTAATGCATCGCTGACTGATTTTGTGTTTGAAGCAGAGCGCGCTGTAAGTACTGAAGAAGTGAACAGCTATTTTAAATCCGCAGCAGAAAACGAGTTACAAGGCATACTCGGTTATGAAGAGCGCCCGCTGGTGTCGGTAGATTATGTCAATGACCCGCGTTCATCGGTTATTGATGCACTTTCAACCATGGTAATTAATGAGACTCAGGTTAAAATCTACGCCTGGTACGATAATGAATGGGGTTATGTAAACCGTATGATGGAACTGGCTGCAAAAGTTTCAAATAGTTTATAACAATGAATCAGGGCCTGCGTAATTACCTCATCATCACCGGAAGCTACTGGGCTTTTACTTTAACCGATGGTGCGATTCGCATGCTGGTGGTTTTGTATTTCCACCTGCTTGGTTATTCGCCGATTGAAGTGGCGATGCTGTTTTTGTTTTATGAATTTTTCGGTATTGTCACCAATCTTATTGGCGGCTGGTTAGCTTCCCGCATCGGTCTTAACCTCACCATGCACATCGGTATGAGTTTGCAGATCGTGGCACTCGCTATGTTAGCTGTACCGGATCAATGGCTAAGCATTGCCTATGTGATGTTTGCACAGGCCTTATCAGGCATCGCCAAAGATTTAAATAAAATGTCGGCTAAGGCCAGCATTAAGACTCTGTTACCTGCTGATCAAAGCTCTGACTCAAGTCTGTTTAAATGGGTTGCCATTTTAACCGGCTCAAAAAATGCACTGAAAGGACTGGGGTATTTTCTAGGCACCTTATTATTACAATTGTTTGAGTTCAGAGGTGCTTTGATTTTTCTTGTCAGCGGCTTAGCCGTTGTGCTGATCGCCTCTGCTATTTTCTTGCCTTCCGGACTTGGTAAATCAAAAAGCAAAACCAGGTTTACTCAGATTTTTTCTAAAACCCCGGCAATTAACTGGTTGTCTGCCGCACGTTTTTTTCTGTTTGCTTCTCGTGATATCTGGTTTGTGGTCGCTTTGCCGGTTTATTTACACAGGGTATTTGAGTGGGACTATACTGAAGTTGGCGCTTTTATGGCTTTCTGGATTATAGGTTACGGCATCGTTCAGGCCAGCGCACCTAGGCTGTTAAAACAAACACATCATGGTCAGGGGCCTGACGGCAGCAGCGCCAGAAACTGGGCTTTCCTGCTGGCTCTGTTACCGGTACTCATTGCTATCGCCTTAAATAATACAGCAACACAAGCCGTTCTGATCATTGGTTTAATTATTTTCGGCATCGTCTTTGCCATTAATTCAGCCGTGCATTCATACCTTATTGTTGCCTGGTCGGACCACGATAAAGTAGCAATGAATGTGGGATTTTATTACATGGCGAATGCCGGCGGGCGCTTATTCGGCACTGTATTGTCCGGGTTTATTTACCAGACCCAGGGGCTTACCGGCTGCTTATACTATTCCAGCCTGCTGGTTGTTTTTGCGGCATTGCTGTCACTAAAACTGCAAAAAAAACCCTCTTAGCTGGGTATAATTTTAAATCCATGCACTGAATCTATTCGTAATAACCGGTTCGCTAATTCCGTAAAATGCTGTTTATTTTTAGTCATAATAAACATTTCATAGTGAATATAACTGCCGTTATCCCGTAGCGTATAACTCCAGTCAAATGACTTTAGCTTTAACTGATCCAGCATATTCAACAGAGCTTCTTCATCCATGCCCATATTACTTTTTAAAATATTAACTGAGAAGCGGGCATACTTTTGTGAGGGTATCCATTTTTCAAACCATCTGAACAGGGACAAAACAAACAGCGTAATCAATGTTGCAATCGCTGCCGGAAAATAAAAACCCAGACCGATCACTATACCAATTGAAGCCGTCATCCAGATGGATGCGGCAGTGGTCAGACCGCGCACAGACAAACCTTCTTTAATAATAACACCGGCACCCAGAAAACCAATGCCTGTCATAATGCCCTGAGCCATACGCGTGGGGTCAGTGCGTACGGTATCAATAAACTCTGGCGGAATAAGCTTCCACTGAAATGCCATAAGCACCATTAGCAAACTGGAAGACACACACACCAGCGTGTGTGTACGAAAACCTGCTTCGCGTCCGTGATAGGCACGCTCAATACCAATAATGCCACCCGCCAGCAAAGCCAGTAAAAGACGGGAAACAATAAGAAGTTCATCTGAATGCATACAAGCCCTGCTAAAAAAGTCCGGTGAATTTTTCCTGTCTGATAATAGCAGTTATTTTTTGCTTAGAAACGAAATTTTTAATGTATGCAGCAGACTGAAAAAATTAGCCGTATTCATTTCAGTCAGTTAATTTATTTTGTGCAGTCAGCTGTGTTAATTCTTTTTTATCAGCGCGTAGTAAAAACCATCCATCTGCTGATCACCCGTCAACAACTGACGACCGGCTTTTTGTTCACGCCCCCAGTCGGCCTGAATTTTTATTTCTTCAGCATCTTTTGTCCGCTTTAGAAAATCCAGCACCTGTTGTTCATTTTCTGCTTTTAATACCGAGCAGGTCGCATACAACATCAGTCCGCCTGATTTCAGCATCGGCCACACGGCATCAAGGATTTGCTGCTGGGTAGACACCAGCTCAGCAATATCGCTGTCCCGGCGCAAAGATTTAATATCCGGGTGACGGCGAATAACACCGGTCGCCGAACAAGGTGCGTCCAGCAGAATTCGCTCATACTGTTCGCCATCCCACCATTCGTTCGGCTGAGCAATATCGGCTGCAATCAGGCTGGCTTCACAGCCCAGACGCTGAAGATTTTCTGCCACTCTTTCCAGTCGCGTCTCTGATATATCCACCGCATCGACTTTAATCGACGGCTCGGTTTGCAGCATATGTAAGGTTTTACCACCCGGTGCGGCGCAAGCATCCAGCACTTTTTGGCCCGCTGCCAGCTGGATTAAATGTGCAGCCAGTTGTGCCGCGCCGTCCTGTACCGAAACCCTGCCCTGTTCAAAACCCGGCAGGCGATAAACATCCGCTGCCTGCTCTAACAGCAAGGCTGTTGGCACCGCCTCTATCACGTGTGCATCTAACTCTACTTCATTGAGCTGCTGCTGGTAATCCGTCAGACTGGTTTGCTGTGTATCGATGCGTAATGTCATTGGCGCTTCTTCATTGGCCTGAATCAGTACCTGTTGCCAGTCTTGCGGCCAATCGTTTTTAATCCGTTCAATCAGCCACTTTGGATGGGAAAACTCAGCTTCTTCGCAGGCTTTATAATTAATTTCTTCACGCTCACGTATCAGCTGTCGCAAAATGGCATTGATCATTCCTTTTGCCCATTTCTTTTTTATTTTCAGACTGCTGTTCACCGCCGCATCCACGGCCGCATAATCGGGTGTTCTCATCCACAGTAACTGAAACGCACCCAGCATTAAAATATATTGCAGGTCCTGATCTTTGGCTTTAAGGGGCTTTTTTATGTATTTACTGAGAATCGACTCCAGCTGCCAACGCCAGCGTAAAACACCGTAAACCAGTGCCTGCACCAGCGGACGATCGCGCTCATCAAGGTTTTTTATTTCCTTTGGTATGGCCGTGCTAAGTGACTCACCTTTCTGCATGACCCGGCTGAGTATTTTTATAGCAATAAAGCGGCCATCCATTTTTGAATGCTTTTCTGACATTACTCAGCCTGTTTTCCCAATAGCGCAGCCGACGGATCATGCGCGTTTAAAAATGCCGCCACTGGCATTGGTTTTTTACCCGGCATCTGAATTTCGCTCACTTCCAGCACACCGTCTCCGGTTGCCACATAAAATGATTTTTTCTGTACACCGATAACCAGGCCCGGTTCTGCATCTGTTGTTTGCTCCGCGACAGCACGGGCCTGCCAGATACGCATGACCTCACCGTTATACGTTGTTTGCGCTACCGGCCAGGCATTAAAGGCTCTTACCTGACGTGCAATTTGCTCAGCAGTTTGCTGCCAGTCTATTTTTGCTTCGGCTTTCTGTAGTTTTTCTGCATAGGTCACCAGTGTTTCATCCTGTCTGACCGCTTGCAGGCTCTGGCTTTCAATAGCTGGCATGATCTCCATCAGCGCCTTGCCACCCATCGCCATTAACTGGTCATGTAATTGTGCGGCCGTCATTTGCTCACCGATTTCGCAAGTCACTTTAGACAGCATGTCACCGGTATCAAGGCCAACATCCATTTGCATGATGGTGATACCTGTTTCTGTATCGCCAGCAAGAATTGCGCGCTGGATGGGTGCTGCTCCACGCCAGCGAGGCAAAATCGAAGCATGGATATTAATACAGCCTAAACGTGGCGCATCCAGAATAGCGGGAGGTAATATCAACCCGTAGGCCGCCACAACCATTAAGTCGGCATTCAGCTCGATCAGGGTTTGCTTATCTTCATCGGCTTTAAAGTTCAACGGTTGATAAACAGCAATGTCGTTTTCCAAAGCCAGTTGTTTAACCGGGCTGGGAGTTAATTTACGGCCCCGGCCTGCCGGGCGATCGGGTTGAGTGTAAACCGCAATCACTTCGTGTTCAGAGTCAATCAGTGCCTGTAAGGCAGCAACAGAAAAATCCGGCGTACCGGCATAGATAATTTTTAACATATTGATTTGATTAGTCTTTTAAGGTTAACCTGCGGTTTGCTTGCGCTGCTTTTCGAGCTTTTTACGAATGCGGTTTCGCTTCAATGGCGACAAATAATCAACAAACAATTTACCATCTAAGTGGTCGATTTCATGCTGGATACACACCGCCAGCAAATCATCGGCCTCAAGTTTGAAGGGCTGGCCGTCATAGCCCAGTGCTTGTATGGTAACGCTGTCGGCCCGGCTCACTGTTTCATAAATACCCGGCACAGACAAGCAGCCCTCATCCATCTCTTCTATGCCCGTTGAGGCAATGATTTCAGGGTTGATCAGATATAACGGCTTATTTTTCTCTTCTGAGACATCTATCACGATCATGCGCTGGTGCACATTAACCTGTGTCGCTGCCAGCCCAATGCCCGGTGCGTCATACATCGTCTCTAACATATCATCCAGAATCGAGCGGATTTGATCATCGACCGCCTCAACTGGGCGCGCCTTTGTACGCAATCGATCGTCTGGAAATTCTAGAATCGAGAGTAGTGCCATGTGCTTTTTTACCTTACTATTATCAACTAAAAGCCGAAACTTACTTTAATACCTTAAGTTTATCAGCTAAACTCTGGAAAACCACGGAATTATGATGAGGATATCGCCTTGGGGATTCATCAAAAAATGCTAAAAAACCCGTTACTCATCCTGACTATTTGTTCACTGGCCAGTTTTTCTGCCTACTCAAATGACGTCAGCGAAACTGAAAAAGCAGATTCGGTCGAAGTACCTGCTGCTCTAAATCCGGTTGCTGTTGCCAGCATACGTGAAGATACGCCACGTCAATATACTGTTAAATCAGGCGATACCTTATGGGCAATTTCCGGCCACTTTTTAAATGACCCCTGGTACTGGCCCGAGTTATGGGCAAAAAACCCGCAAATACAGAATCCGCACCTGATCTATCCGGGTGATATTATCAGTTTAATTTACGTCGATGGCCAGCCTGTTTTTCAGGTTTCTCGTAATGGCGAGGTTATCAGCAGCTCAGCCAGCACGGAAATACCTAAAACCACCGAATCACAGGTTACAGCACCCGTCTTCGAACAAGTACATAAAGATGGCCCGCTGAGAATCGTCAAGCTATCGCCGCGTATCCACAGCTCCAGCCTGAAAGAAAGCATTAAAACCATCCCCATTGATGCCATTGAACAGTTCACAACAAGGCCACAGGTCATGACGCTGCCGGAGTGGAATAATGCACCTTATATAGTAGGCAGTGATGATAAGCACCTGATACTCAGCCAGAACAACCGTATCTATATTAAAGGTGAGCTCGATAAAGAAAAGCTTCGTTACAATATCTACCGTAAAGGTGAAAAACTGGTCGACCCAAAATCCGGTGATGTACTCGGTTATGAAGTGATTTATGCCGGTGAAGCCAGAATCACAAAATACGATAGCCCGGCCAGCGCAAGAATCAGTACCGCCAGCCGTGAAATCATTGTCGGTGACCGGCTATTGGCCAATGATTCAACGGAAATCAATAACCTGTTTTTCCCAAAGCCACCGGAAACTCTGGTTGAAGGTCAAATCATCTCATTATTTGATGCGATTTCCGGCATTGCACAGTTCCAAATTGCGGTGATTAATCTGGGCTCACGCGATGGCCTGGAAGTCGGCAATGTGCTGGCAACGTATAGCCAAGGCGAAACGGTACGGGACCGCTTTGAAGAAAGAGAAGGCAAACTCAATATTACGCTGCCTAATGAGCGCAGCGGTATGCTGATGCTATTTAAGATATTTGATCGTGTTAGTTACGGCCTTATACTGGAAGCCGACAGGGTGATTCACCGCAACGATCAGGTTCGTACACCTTATAAATAGTCCCTCAGTGGCTGACATGCCTGTCATGCTGGCCACGCAAAACCACACGACTAACCGTAAAAAAGCCACTGCTCATGGATGAACTACAACACTGGCTGAAAATCTCACTCAACACCGGCTTAAGTTCTGAGAAGCTATTATTTGCTCTTGAAAAGCACCTTTCAATAGCCCGCCTGACTGAAACGACTGAAACCGAGTTAAAATCGCTGAATTTTACGCCTCAGCAAATTGCGCTGTTAAAATCACCCGCGGATGACAAAATTGATGCCATGCTAAAGTGGGCCGATGAAGCGAGTCACCACGTCATTCCCATTACCGATCAGCGCTACCCTGAGCAACTAAAAATCATTAGTAACCCGCCTAAAGTATTATTTGTGAATGGCGACCTCGATTACCTGTATCAGACACAACTGGCCATGGTCGGTAGCCGCTCGCCCACAGCTATTGGTAAAAAGATTGCCGAAGACTTCGCCCGCCACCTGTCAGATAGCGGTCTGACGATCACCAGCGGACTGGCTCGCGGAATCGATGCGGCCAGTCACCGTGGTGCGCTTATGGGCATGGCGGGTACCGTTGCCGTCGTGGCCACCGGTCTTGATCGTGTTTATCCGGCAGAAAACCGCGCGCTTGCACATCAGATCTGTGAACAAGGCGTACTGGTATCAGAGCAGCCGCTGGGAGTCGCGCCTCACGCAGGATTATTCCCGCTCAGAAACCGTATCATTAGTGGCCTGAGTCAGGGTGTATTAGTTGTCGAAGCCGCTATCAGAAGTGGCACTTTAATTACCGCACGCCATGCTATTGAACAAAACAGAGAAGTCTTTGCCATTCCCGGCTCAATTCACAACCCTGCCGTGAAAGGCTGCCATGCACTGATAAAACAAGGCGCCAAGCTGGTTGAAAACGCCGACGACATCCTCGAAGACTTGCAAATACTGGTAAAAAATAACACTTCGGGTGATACTATCCACGAAAATATTGAAAATGAGCCTCAAGAACCCGATTCTGAGTACCAGAAATTATTAAGCTGCATGGGTTACGACCCCATCGACATCGATAGTATTTCAGAATGTACGGGATTTAGTGCAGCTAATATTGCATCAATGCTATTAATACTTGAACTGCAGGGTGAAATAGTCGTCAAAAATGGCTTTTATACCCGCTGTGGCAAGCGAGAGAACAAATGAAACAAAATGTTGTTGATGTACTGATGTTCTTATTTGAACATTACATTGGTGATGATGAAGACGAAAATCAGGAATCCGTCCGGGATATGGCTGAACTTCGTCTCGAAGAACTTGGATTTCCACCCATGGCGATTAATATGGCATTCGACTGGCTGGAAGATCTGGCCATCTTGCAAGATATTGCTGATCTCACGCCGCTTGCTACCAATTCCATGCGCGTACTGAGCCATGAAGAAATGAGACTACTCGATCAGGAAGGCATGGGGTTCCTGCTGCACCTCGAACAAACCGGTATTTTAAACCCTTTCACACGGGAATTAGTACTCGACCGCGTTTTAGCGCTCGACACGCAAGTAGATATTGAACAATTGAAATGGATAGTTATGATCGTACTATTCAACCACCCTGGCGAAGAAAATGCTTATGCCTGGATGGAAAGTCTGGTTTTTGATCAGGTTCTGGACTATATCCACTAACAATCACACGATTAACTAAACGATAAAAACAACATATGGCTAATAGTCTGGTTATTGTAGAGTCACCTGCAAAAGCAAAAACCATCAAAAAATACCTCGGCCCGGGCACACAGGTCCTTGCCTCGTACGGTCACCTTCGTGATTTAATCCCGAAAGAAGGTGCAATCGACCCTGATAATGACTTCAAAATGAAATATCAGGTCATCGAGAAAAATGAAAAGCACGTCGATGCGATAAAAAAAGCCCTGAAGAAAGCCGACATCCTCTATCTCGCAACCGATCAGGACCGCGAGGGAGAAGCCATTTCATGGCACCTGTACGAACTGTTAAAAGAGCAGGACTTACTGCAAGACAAAGAAGTTCACCGCGTGGTTTTCAACGAAGTTACCAAACGTGCCCTACAGCATGCTGTCGCCAACCCGCGTGACCTGGATATGGACATGGTCAATGCCCAGCAGGCCCGCCGGGCATTAGACTATCTGGTTGGCTTCAATATTTCTCCACTGCTGTGGAAAAAAGTACAGCGCGGATTATCTGCCGGTCGTGTCCAAAGCCCGGCGTTGCGTTTATTAGTCGAACGCGAAGAAGAAATTGAAGCCTTTGAGCCACAGGAGTACTGGAGCATTGATGCGCAAACGGAGAAAGACAGCAAAGCCATCAGCGCCAAACTCACTCTTTTTAATAATGAAAAAGTAAAACAGTTTACTTTTAATAATGAAAAAGACAGTCTCGATGCCAAACAAACCCTGCTTAAAAATGCTGCTGGTAACCTCACCGTTGCCAAGGTGGAAAAGAAACAGCGCAAACGTAATCCGGCACCACCGTTTACTACTTCAACCCTGCAGCAGGAAGCCGCCAGAAAATTACGTTTTTCTGCACAGCGTACCATGCGCACCGCCCAGCAGCTGTATGAAGGCATTGATATCGGCGGTGAAACAGTCGGTTTAATTACCTATATGCGTACCGACTCTGTGCATCTGGCGCAAGAAGCCACTGAAGAAATTCGTGCCTTAATAGAAAGCAAATACGGTAAAGACAATCTGCCCGCTGAGGTGCGCACTTTTAAAACCAAATCAAAGAATGCACAGGAAGCTCACGAAGCGGTTCGCCCTACGTCGGTTAACTATTTGCCGGAACAAATTAAATCACACTTAAAACCGGACCAGCACAAGCTCTATGAACTGATCTGGAAACGTACCATGGCCTGCCAGATGATCCATGCCACGATGGATACGGTATCGGTTGATCTGAACTGCGGATCAGATCAGTACCAGTTCCGCGCTAATGGTTCGACCATTAAACACGCCGGCTTTATGTCCTTGTATCTTGAAGACACCGATGACAGCAATAACGAAGATAATGAAAAGCTGTTGCCGCCTCTTGAGCAGGGTGAAAAAATCAAGTTACTCGATATCATTGCAGACCAGCATTTCACTGAGCCGCCACCGCGTTTTTCTGAAGCCAGTCTGGTTAAAACACTGGAAGAATACGGTATTGGCCGGCCATCAACCTACGCCTCCATTATTTCTACACTGCAAAACAGAAATTATGCAGAGCTGGAAAACCGTCGCTTCACACCGACGGATATCGGCCGTATTGTTAATAACTTTTTAACTCAGCATTTTACAAAATACGTTGATTACCGTTTCACTGCCGATCTGGAAGACGAGTTGGATGCGGTTTCTCGTGGTGAAGAAGACTGGGTGCCATTAATGGCAAACTTCTGGAAACCTTTTAAAGAACAGGTTGATCACATTGAGGAAAATGTCAGCCGCGCCGATGTCGCTCAGTCGCGTCTGATCGGCACCGATCCTAAAACAGGCAAACCCATTACCGTTCGCATGGGACCTTACGGTTCATTTGTACAAATCGGCGACAAAGACGATGAAGATAAACCGGCTTTTGCCAGCCTGAAACCCGGCCAAAAAATGAATCAGATCACGATGGATAACTACGAAGAGTTATTCGTATTCCCTCGTGTACTCGGGCAGACCGAAGAAGGCGAGGAAGTTTCAGCCAATGTCGGGCGATTCGGACCTTATGTCAAATTCAATAATACCTTTGTCTCTATCCGCAAGGAATATCAGGACCAGGGTATTGATGCTTATAACATTAATCTGGAACAGGCACTGGTACTGGTTAAAGAGAAAAAAATATTTGAAGCCAATAAATACATCAATTCTTTTGAAGGCACTGATATAGAAGTTCTTAACGGTCGTTTTGGACCTTACATCACGAACGGTGAAAAGAATGCCAAAATCCCTAAAGACCGCGAACCAAAATCTTTAACCCTGAAGGAATGTGAAGAACTGCTGGCGGCAGCACCGGAACGCAAGGGTAAAAAGAAACTGAAAAAGAAAGCTGCCACTAAGAAAAAGGTCACCAAGAAAAAAGCCGTAACAAAAAAGAAAACAACCAAGAAAAAGACCACCGCCAAAAAGAAAACAACGGCTAAGAAAAAATCGACCGCAAAGAAAAAAACCACCGTCAAGAAGAAAACTGACAGCGAATAATGGTTAGTCAGTTCAACATCCGCAAAGCTGCTCTGGCAATCAAACAGGGTGGCATTATCGCCTACCCTACCGAAGCGGTATACGGCCTTGGCTGTGATCCTTATCAGCAGACAGCTACCTTTAAGCTACTCGAGTTAAAAAACAGACCTGTTGAAAAAGGCCTGATTCTGGTTGGCAGCCGGCTTGAACAGTTTTATGACTTTATTGAGCCACTAACGTCACAGCAGCAAAAACTTATTCAGAGCAACCGACAGACCAGCTGGATAGCACCCGCCTGTCATGCGCCTTTTTGGTTGCGCGGCAAGCATCAGTCACTGGCTATTCGCTTAAGCGCACACCCTGTCGTTATGCAGCTTTGTGACACTCTCGGTCAGGCACTCGTCTCCACCAGTGCTAACCGCAGCCATAAAGAGCCTGCCAGAAGCGGCCTGAAGGCTCACCAGTATTTTCATCATGAACTTGATGTCATTATCAGTGCCGACACAGGCACATTAGGACAACCTACCGAAATACGCGATCTGTTAACGCATAAAATTATCAGAGCCAACTAATCAATGTGAACACTATGAATAACGATATACCGGATATAGAACGCGTCAAAGAATTTCTGCTCGATCTGCAGAATCGTATCTGCAGCGCACTTGAAAACGAAGACGGCAAAGAAAAATTTATTGCTGATGAATGGCAGCGTGAAGCCGGTGGTGGTGGCCGCAGCCGTGTCATGAGCAACGGCGCAGTATTTGAACAGGCCGGGATTAACTTCTCACATGTCTTTGGCGATAATATGCCCTCTTCGGCCACTGCACACCGCCCTGAACTGGCGGGGCGGAATTTTCAGGCAATGGGCGTATCACTGGTAATTCATCCGCATAACCCTTATGTGCCTACCTCGCATGCCAATGTGCGATTTTTTATTGCCGAAAAAGAAGGTGCAGCCCCCATCTGGTGGTTTGGCGGCGGTTTTGACTTAACTCCTTATTATGGCAATGAAGAAGACGTCAAACACTGGCACCGGACATCATTCGATGCCTGTAAAAACTTTGGTGATGATGTCTACGATAAATATAAGCGCTGGTGCGATGAATATTTTTATCTGAAACATCGCGATGAACCGCGTGGCGTTGGCGGTTTGTTTTTTGATGATCTGAATGCAGATGGCTTTGAAAAGAGCTTTGAGTTTATGCAGAGTGTCGGTAATCACTTTGTACCGGCTTACCAGCCCATTGTCGCCAAACGCAAAAACACGGAGTACAGTGAACGTGAACGTGACTTTCAGCTTTACCGCCGCGGCCGTTATGTCGAATTCAATCTGGTGTATGACCGTGGCACCTTATTTGGCCTGCAAACCGGCGGCCGCACAGAGTCCATTTTAATGTCATTGCCGCCGTTAGTTAAATGGCGATATGACTGGCATCCGGAAAAAGGCACGCCGGAAGCCGAACTTTACGATGTATTTTTAAAACCAACAGACTGGCTTAATAAGTAATATGAACACTGAAGAACTGGTAACACTATTAAAAACATCTCCTGAAACGGTCACTTTCGATCAGGTTATCGCAACCATTACAGCGGATTATGACTATACTCCTGCTCGTTTCACTAATGGCTTTGATGAAAGCATGACTATCAATGAAGCGGGTAGCAATGAAGGATCGTGCAAGATTTTTTCTTTTGCTCTGTTAAATAATCTTAGCAAAGATCAGACTCTGCACTGCTTTGGCGATTACTACCGTAACGATGTTTTACAACACCCGCAAGCCACTGACCATGCCAACATCCGCAACTTTATTCTCTGTGGCTGGG
>JAOUKT010000138.1 GCA_029882395.1 Gammaproteobacteria bacterium | reverse complement strand
AACAGAACAGCCAGTTAACGAAATTCGTCAACTGGTTGCATCACTTGGCGGTCATGTAACGGTTTATAAAACCAGCCAGTCTGACAATGAATGTTTTCAGCCACTTGATAAAGGCATGTTACGTATTCACCAGCAATTGAAACAGGCATTTGATCCGTCCGGTATCTTAAACCCCGGACGTTTGTACAAAGAGATTTAACTCCATGCAGACTAAAATTACAGCGGAATTCAGCCAGACCCATGCCGGCCAGCGAGCCGGAGAAATACTGCGCAACTGTGTACATTGTGGTTTCTGTACTGCCACCTGCCCGACATACCAGCTACTGGGTGATGAACTGGATTCACCGCGTGGCCGTATTTACCTGATCAAACAATTACTCGAAGGTAATGAAGTTTCTGCAAAAACTCAGCAGCATCTCGACCGTTGTCTGACCTGCCGTTCCTGCGAAACCACCTGCCCTTCCGGGGTTGAATATTCTCGACTACTTGAGATCGGGCGCGAACTGATTGATGAAAAAGTCGGACGTTCTTTTTTCTCTTCTGTGCAGAGAAGCCTGTTAAAAATGCTTTTGCCGTATCCAAAACGCTTTTCAACCGCGATGAAAATCGGCCGTCTTTTTAAACCGTTGTTACCACCCGGTCTCAAAAAAAGCATTCCTGATATTAAAGGCGACATTACCTGGGCCAGTCAAAAACAGACGCGCCAAATGCTGATTTTAAATGGTTGCGTGCAGCCTTCACTCAGCCCGCAGATCAATGCCGCCACCTCTCGCGTATTGAATAAACTGGGTATAGAACTGATCAACCAGTCATTGGCGCAATGTTGCGGTGCGGTTAACCAGCACATGAATGATGCCGAGACCGCGAGTTTATTTATTAAACAAAATATTGATGCCTGGTACCCGTTATTGGAATCAAAACAGGCCGAAGCCATCATCATCACAGCCAGTGGTTGTGGTGCAATGGTTAAAGAATACGAGTACCTACTGCGTGATGATCCGGACTATGCGGAAAAAGCCAGTATCGTCAGCAAAGCCTGCAAAGATATTTCTGAAATCATTGCAGATGAAGACCTGAGCAAACTGGCTATCAAACCCGATAAAACCATTTCTTTCCACAGCCCCTGCACATTGCAACACGCGCAAAAATTAAATGGTGTGGTTGAAACAATTTTAAGCAATGCAGGTTTCAGCTTAAACGTCATCAAAGATGCGCACTTATGCTGCGGCTCAGCCGGCACCTATTCCATTTTGCAGCCAGAGATCAGCCAGCAACTGAAAGCAAACAAACTGGAGGCACTGCAACAGCATCAGCCAGACCTGATTGCCACCGCCAATATCGGCTGCCTGCATCACCTGGCATCAGGCACAGATACAAAAGTTATCCACTGGATCGAATTACTCGACCAATAAGAGAACAATATATGAATGTCAGTAAGGCTTTAAGCGAACGAAAATCTGTACGCGCATTTCTTAACAAGGCTGTTGAGCGTGAACTGATTGAAACAATTTTAAACAATGCCTCTCACGCTCCGTCCGGCACCAACACGCAGCCGTGGCAGGTAGCCGTTGTTAGCGGTCAGAATAAAATCGATTTACAGCAAAAGCTTGAAGCGGAATTCCGAAGTGGTAATAAAGGTAAAATGGATTACCAATATTATCCATTGGAATGGGATTCTCCTTATAAAGACCGACGACGCGCCTGCGGTTTACAGATGTATACAACTCTCGATATCCAGCGTGAAGATAAACAAAAACAACTCGACCAGTGGGCAAAAAACTACCGTGCTTTTGATGCACCTGTCATGCTGTTCTTTTTTATTGATCCAGTAATGGAAAAGGGCTCTTATCTTGATTACGGCATGTTTCTGCAATCTGTCATGCTCGCAGCCGTTGAGCAAGGCCTTGCGACCTGCCCACAAGCAGCCCTGGCCGAATACCCCGAGATTGTAAAACAACAGCTGGGATATGCCGAAGACAGCGTTCTAATATGTGGAATGGCACTCGGCTATGAAGACAAAGATGCTTTGGTCAACAGCTATCGTACGCCACGTGAGCCAGCTGCTTCTTTCACTCGTTTTTTTGATTGATAAAGCAAATAAGC
>JAOUKT010000038.1 GCA_029882395.1 Gammaproteobacteria bacterium | reverse complement strand
TGACCGGTGCTTGTGATCTGCCAGAAGGTACAGAAATGGTAATGCCGGGTGATAACGTCAAAATGACAGTTACCCTGATTGCCCCAATCGCGATGGAAGAAGGTTTACGCTTCGCTATTCGTGAAGGTGGCCGTACCGTTGGTGCGGGCGTTGTAAGTAAAATTATTGAGTAATTAAGAAAATGGCTGCTAATCAAACAATACGTATTCGTCTCAAAGCTTATGATTATCGTTTAATCGATCGTTCGGCTGGAGAAATAGTAGAAACTGCAAAGCGCACCGGGGCTAGAGTACTGGGTCCGATTCCTTTGCCTACAAAGAAAGAACGCTTTACGGTTTTGATATCGCCACACGTTAATAAAGATGCGCGTGATCAATATGAAATCCGTACACATAAGCGTTTGCTGGATATTGTTGATCCTACGGATAAAACCGTTGATGCTTTAATGAAGCTTGATCTCGCTGCTGGCGTAGATGTGCAAATAAAGCTCAACTAATTCAAATTTATCTGTTATAATGCGTGATTCACTGGCCCGGAATTACTTCTGGGCCAGTTGTATAATGGGTTTGAGTGATTGCAGTTAATTGCATAAGAATTTAGTTTCCAATATATGTTTCCTGGGTGGAAAAAATGGCTTTGGGTCTAGTAGGTAAAAAATCTGGAATGACGCGCATCTTCACTGAAGACGGTGTGTCGATCCCTGTAACTGTTGTTGAAGTTGCACCTAACCGTGTTACTCAGTTAAAGAATCTTGAGAGTGATGGTTATTGTGCTATCCAGGTGACGACAGGAACAAAGCGCGCTTCTCGTGTTAATAAAGCGAAAGCGGGTCACTTTAGTAAGGCGGGTGTCGAAGCTGGCGCGGGTTTGTGGGAGTTTCGTGTAGAAGCTGATGCAATGACTGAGCTGCAGCCTGGTTCTGAGTTTAATGTTGATCTGTTTGAAAATGGTCAGATAGTTGATGTTACTGGTCAAAGTATAGGTAAGGGTTTTCAGGGCGGTATTAAGCGCCATAACTTTTCTATGCAAGATGCGACACATGGTAACTCGCTGTCGCACCGTTCAAACGGTTCGATAGGTATGAACCAAACACCGGGTCGTGTATTCAAAGGCAAGAAAATGTCAGGTCATATGGGTGCAAGACAGCGCACTGCTCAAAACCTGGAAGTTATTCGTGTCGATACGGATCGCGGTTTGCTGCTGATTAAAGGCGCAGTGCCGGGCTCAAAAGGCGGCGACGTGATCATTAAACCTGCTGCCAAAGCATAACGAATTTCGAGGCTCCTAAAAATGGATCTGCAAATTTTAAACGGTTCAAATAATGTGTCGGTAAATGATGCGATTTTTGGCTGTGATTTTAAAGAAGGTTTAGTTCATCAGGCGGTTACGGCATTTATGTCGGGTGCTCGTCAGGGTACTAAAGCGCAAAAAAATCGTTCGGCAGTACGTGGCGGCGGGGCAAAGCCCTGGGCGCAGAAAGGTACTGGTCGTGCGCGAGCGGGTACTAGTCGTAGTCCGCTTTGGCGTTCGGGTGGTGTCACATTTGCCGCTCAACCACGTGACTATTCGGTTAAGCTGAACAAAAAGATGTATCGTGCGGCGATACGCTCTATTTTGTCAGAGCTTGTTCGTCAGGAGCGTATGGTTATTGTTGAGGATTTTGCAATCGCAGAGCCAAAAACAAAAGCCATGGTTGCTAAGATGAAAGAGTTTGGTGAAGGTAGTTCATTGATTGTTACCGAAACAGGTGATGAGTCATTGTATCTTGCAGCAAGAAATCTGATCAATGTAGAAGTAACAGATGTATCTGGTTTGAATCCGGTTGCACTGGTTGGTTTTGATAGAGTTATTTTTACTGTTGGTTCTATCAGAGTAATTGAGGAGTGGTTGGCATGAATGAAGAACGCTTATTGCAAGTACTGCTAGCGCCTCATATTTCTGAAAAGACTACAGCGGCAGCTGATGCAGTAAATCAGCATGTATTTAAGGTTGCAACAGACGCTACTAAAACTGAAATCAAGCAGGCTGTCGAAAAGCTGTTTAATGTGAAGGTTTCAAAAGTGCAGGTTGTTAATGTAAAAGGCAAAAGCAAGCGCTTTGGCCAGCGTTTAGGCAAGCGTTCTGACTGGCGTAAAGCATATATTGCTTTAGAAGCGGGTCAGGATATCGAACTTGCTGGCGCTAACTGAGTTAAGGGTTAATAAACGATGGCTATCGTAAAAACTAAACCAACTTCACCTGGTCGTCGCTTTGTTGTAAAGGTTGTTAATAAAGACCTTTACAAAGGCGAGCCGCATAAGGCGCTTGTTGAGAAAAAATCGAAGAGTGGTGGTCGTAATAATAACGGTCGCATTACAGTACGTCACGTTGGTGGTGGTCATAAACAGCGATATCGTGTTGTTGATTTCAAGCGTGATAAAGATGGTATAGAAGCGAAAGTTGAGCGTATAGAGTACGATCCAAACCGTACTGCCAATATCGCTTTGTTGGTATATAAAGATGGTGAACGTCGTTATATTATCGCGCCAAAAGGTTTAGAAGCCGGGGCAGTTGTTTCTTCTGGTGCTGGTGCGCCGATTAAGGTTGGTAATACGTTGCCGATCAGAAATATCCCGGTTGGTTCACAGATACACTGTATAGAGATGAAGCCAGGTAAAGGTGCGCAGATCGCGCGCAGTGCCGGTGCTGTTGTACAGTTGGTTGCTCGTGAAGGCATTTATGCTTCATTGAGGCTTCGTTCTGGCGAAATGCGTAAAATCCATGTCGATTGTAAAGCTACGATCGGCGAAGTTGGTAATTCAGAGCATAGCCTTTCGTCACTTGGTAAGGCTGGTGCTACGCGCTGGCGCGGTGTTCGTCCTACGGTTCGTGGTGTTGCTATGAACCCGGTTGATCACCCGCACGGTGGTGGTGAAGGTCGTACCTCTGGTGGTCGTCATCCTGTTTCACCTTGGGGTGTGCCAACTAAGGGCTACAAAACTCGTAGTAATAAACGTACGGACAAAATGATTGTTCGTCGTCGTAATCGTAAATAATTGAGGTAGTACTGTGCCACGCTCACTTAAAAAAGGCCCGTTTATTGACCAGCATCTGCTTAAGAAGGTAGAGACTGCAAAAGAAGCAAATGACCGTCGTCCAATTAAAACTTGGTCTCGCCGTTCAGTTATCTTTCCGGATATGGTTGGTTTAACAATCGCTGTACATAATGGTCGTCAGCATATCCCTGTGTTAGTTAACGAGAACATGGTTGGCCATAAGTTAGGTGAGTTTGCGTTGACGCGTACATTCAAAGGTCACATCGCTGACAAGAAATCTAGGTAGGGTTGATCATGCAAGTTTCTTCTAAATTGAGATATGCTCGAATTTCTGCACAAAAATGCAGGCTGGTTGCGGATCAGATTCGAGGCCTACCTGTAGACCAGGCGTTACAGGAATTAACTTTCAGCACTAAAAAAGCTGCAAAGATGGTTAAGAAAATACTGGAATCTGCAATTGCAAATGCCGAGCACAACGAAGGTGCTGATATTGATGATCTTAAAGTATCAACAGTATTTGTTGATGAGGGTCCAACAATGAAGCGTATTCAACCTCGTGCTAAGGGTCGTGCGTATCGTATATTGAAACGCACAAGTCATATTACAGTTATGGTTGCGGATAGCTAAGAGAGATAATGTAATGGGTCAAAAAGTTCATCCAATTGGAATTCGTTTAGGTATCGCAACTGACTGGAGTTCAAAGTGGTATGCAGAGACAAAGGATTTTGCAAACCTCCTGAATACCGATCTTTCAGTTCGTGATTATCTGAAAAATAAACTGGCGCATGCTTCTGTCAGTCGCATTCAAATAGAGCGTCCGGCGCGTTCGGCTGTGATTACAATTCACACTGCCCGTCCTGGTGTTGTTATTGGAAAAAAAGGCGAAGATATAGAGAAGCTGAGACATGATGTCGCTAAGCGTATGGATATTCATGTTAATAATGTGAAAATCAACATCGAAGAAATTCGTAAGCCAGAATTGGATGCTCAATTAGTAGCGGAAGGTGTGGCTCAGCAATTGGAACGCCGTGTTATGTTCCGTCGTGCTATGAAACGCTCAGTAAGTAATACCATGCGCATGGGTGCTCAGGGTATTAAAATCAATATTGCTGGTCGTTTGAACGGTGCTGAAATTGCACGTGCAGAATGGTACAGGGAAGGTCGTGTGCCATTGCATACATTACGAGCTGATATTGATTATGGTGTCGCTAGAGCTAACACTACTTACGGTGTTATTGGTATTAAAGTCTGGATCTTCAAAGGTGAAGTTCATGACTTTTATGCTAAGAAAGATTCTGGTGATAAGAACAAAAAGACTGCAGGCTAGGAAATAGATAGATGTTACAGCCAAAGCGTACAAAATTCAGAAAAGTGCATAAAGGTCGCAACCGTGGTCTTGCACAGAGTGGTAATAAAGTTAGTTTCGGTGAGTTTGGTTTGAAAGCTGTTGACCGAGGTCGTATTACAGCCCGTCAAATCGAAGCTGCTCGTCGTGCAATGACGCGTCACATAAAACGTGGTGGTAAAATTTGGATTCGTATCTTTCCAGATAAGCCGATCACAACCAAGCCTTTAGAAGTTCGTATGGGTAAAGGTAAAGGCAATGTTGATTACTGGGTAGCACAGGTGCAACCAGGTAGTGTTCTCTATGAAATGGAAGGTGTTTCAGAAGAGTTAGCTCGTGAAGCGTTTAAACTGGCTGCTGCGAAGCTGCCTATTAAAACTGTTTTCGTTAATCGTCAGGTGATGTAATGGCTATTGTTACTGCAAAAGAATATCGTGAAAAGTCTGTTGCTGACTTGCAACTAGAGTTGCTTGAATTGCGTCGCGAGCAGTTTAATCTGCGCATGCAAAACGGCATTGGTCAGGCTTCTAAAAATCATTTGTTTAATAACGTGCGTAAAAACATTGCACGAGTTAAAACAATTGTAAATGAAAAGACATTAGCGGGTGATAAATAATGAGTGATACTCAGACAGAAGTCCAGCATTCACTGACAGGTCGTGTCACTAGTGACAAGATGGATAAAACCGTTACAGTAACTGTTGAACGTCGTGTTCGTCATCCTCTTTACGGTAAAATTATCAAGCGTTCTTCTAAGTTTCATGTTCATGATGAAGCCAACGAATGTAATGTAAATGATGTTGTAACAATCGAGCAATGTCGCCCGATTTCTAAAATGAAATCTTGGCGCCTGGTTAAGGTTGTTGAGAAAGCAAGCCAGATTTAATGGCTTTTTATAAGAATTTGCGAGTCGGAAATAACTAGCCATGATTCAGATGCAGACAGTTTTAAACGCGGCAGACAACAGTGGTGCCCGTCGTGTTCAATGTATAAAGGTACTGGGTGGTTCTCATCGTCGCTATGCAGCGGTTGGTGATGTCATCAAGGTAAGCATCAAAGATGCAATACCACGCGGTAAAGTAAAGAAAGGCGAAGTCTATAATGCGGTAGTTGTTCGTACTGCAAAAGGCATACGTCGTCCAGACGGTTCTGTGATTCGTTTTGATTCAAATGCGGCCGTACTGTTAAACAATAATTTACAGCCAATTGGTACTCGTATCTTTGGACCTGTTACTCGTGAATTACGTAACGAAAAATTCATGAAAATTATTTCTCTTGCACCAGAAGTGTTGTAAGGCGAGGTTAATAGAGATGCATAAGATAAAAAAGGGTGACGAAATTATCGTTACGGCAGGTAAAGATAAAGGTCGTCGCGGTAACGTTCTGCAGCTACTCGAAAATGATAAAATTTTGGTTGAAGGTGTCAATCTTGTAAAGAAACACGCCAAGCCAAACCCTATGAAAGGTGAGCAAGGCGGTATCGTAAGTAAAGAAATGCCTCTTCATCGTTCAAATGTTATGTTGTTTAATCCTGCAACTAGCAAGGGTGATCGAGTGGGAATTAAAACGTTAGATGACGGCAAAAAAGTCCGTTATTTCAAATCTAACAACGAAGTCGTCGACGTATAGGTTTCTGGCAATGGCAAGGTTAGACAAGCATTATCGCGAAACAGTAGTGAAGCAGCTTACTGAGCAATTCGGTTACAAATCTGTAATGGAAGTGCCTCGTATTACAAAAATCACACTGAATATGGGTGTCGGTGAAGCAGTTGGTGACAAAAAGATCATCGATTTTGCTGTTACTGATATGGAAAAAATTGCAGGCCAAAAAGCTGTGGTAACAAAAGCACGTAAATCAGTTGCTGGTTTTAAAGTGCGTGAAGAATGGCCAATAGGTGTTAAGGTTACATTGCGTAGTAATCGCATGTTCGAATTCCTTGATCGTCTTGTTAATATTTCTATTCCACGTATTCGTGACTTCCGTGGTTTAAACGGCAAATCATTTGACGGTCGTGGTAATTACAACATGGGTGTTCGTGAGCAGATCATCTTCCCGGAAATCGATTACGATAAAATCGATACTCTGAGAGGCATGGATATCAGTATCACAACAACTGCTAAAACTGATGAAGAAGCTAAAGCATTATTGACTGCTTTTAGCTTCCCGTTCCGAGAAAAAGGGTAAGCAATGGCTAAAGTATCTATGGTAATGCGTGAACTTAAACGTACTAAGCTGGTAAAAAAGTACCAGGCTAAACGTGCAGAGTTAAAGGCGATCATTGCTAATCCTGAAACAAGTTTTGAAGAATTAATGACGGCTCAGAATAAGTTAAATACTCTGCCTCGTGATTCAAGTCCGGTTCGTCAACGTAATCGTTGTCGTATCACTGGTCGTCCACACGGTTACTATCGTAAATTTGGTCTGGCGCGCAATAAACTGCGTGAAGCTGCAATGCGCGGTGATATTCCAGGTCTTGTTAAGGCAAGTTGGTAAGGATTTAAGCTTATGAGTATGTCAGATCCAATCGCTGATATGTTGACCCGCGTTAGAAATGGTCAGTCAGCAGATAAAACAAGTGTTCAAATGCCTTCATCAAAAGGTAAAGTAGCAATTGCTAATGTATTAAAAAATGAAGGTTTTATTGCTGGCTTTTCAGTTGATGAGAATGCAGGCAAGCCTTTGTTAAATATTGATCTTAAATATTTCGAGGGTAAACCTGTTATAGAAGAGATCAATCGTGTAAGTCGTCCTGGTTTGCGTATTTACAAGAGCAAAGACGAGTTACCAAAAATTCAGAATGGCTTAGGTATTGCCATTATTTCTACATCGAAAGGTGTAATGACTGATAGCCAAGCACGCGCAGCCGAACAAGGTGGTGAAGTGCTTTGTACTGTATCATAGGGTAGAGCAATGTCTCGAATTGCAAACAAACCAGTTGAATTACCATCAGGCGTTGAAATCAAGATCAATGGTCAGATGGTTAATGTAAAAGGTCCTAAAGGGTCTTCTGACATCACATTGCACGAAGCGGTTGCAGTGGCTCAAAATGATCAGGAATTAAATTTTTCAATGGCTGACGAAGCGGCATCGAACCAGGCTATGGCTGGTACTATGCGTTCATTAGTTGCGAATATGGTTCACGGTGTTTCTCAGGGTTTTGAGAAAAAATTAACACTAATAGGTGTTGGTTACCGTGCCAATGTGCAGGGTAAGATTTTAAACCTGACTTTAGGTTTTTCACATCCTGTCAATTTTGAAATCCCAGAAGGCATCAATATTGAATGTCCATCTCAGACTGAAATCGTCGTGACGGGTATCGATAAGCAAGTCGTTGGTCAGGTTTCAGCGAATATACGCGCTTATCGTCCACCAGAACCTTATAAAGGTAAAGGCGTTCGTTATTCTGATGAATATGTACTTCGTAAAGAAGCTAAGAAGAAATAGGTACTGAGATGAAAGACGTTAAATCAAACCGAATTCGTCGTGCTAAGAAAACGCGTATGCGAATTCGCGAGCAAGGTAAAAATCGTTTGAGTATTCACCGTACTCCACGGCATATCTATGCTCAAATTATAGCGGCAAATGGTTCAGAAGTATTAGTAGCGGCATCATCTGTGCAAGCTGATGTTAATAAAGGTCTGAAGTCAACAGGTAACGTTGATGCTGCAGTTGCCGTTGGTAAAGCAATTGCTGAAAAGGCGAAGGCTGCTGGTATTACTGGTATCGCATTTGATCGTTCAGGTTTTAAATATCATGGTCGTGTAAAAGCCCTCGCTGACGCTGCACGTGAAAATGGTTTAGAGTTTTAAGGCTAAATATTATGGCAAAGTTTGAGAAAAAAGGTCCAGAAGACGGCTTCATTGAGAAACTGGTTACAGTAAACCGTGTTTCTAAAGTTGTTAAAGGCGGTCGCCAGTTTGGTTTTGCTGCACTGACTGTCGTAGGTGATGGTAACGGTCGTGTTGGTTTTGGTTACGGTAAAGCAAAAGAAGTGCCGATAGCTATTCAAAAAGCAATGGATAAAGCTCGTAAATCTATGCAGGACGTCCACCTTAAAGGTGATACCTTGCAGTATGAGATTGTTGCAGGACACGGCGCGGCAGAAGTCTTCATGAAGCCTGCCTCAGATGGTACCGGTGTTATTGCTGGTGGCGCAATGCGTGCCGTGCTTGAAGCTGTCGGCGTAAAAAACGTTTTAGCAAAATGTGTTGGTAGTCGTAATCCTGTCAATGTTGTACGTGCAACTATTAATGGATTAGCAAAAATCAACTCACCTGAATATGTTGCTGCCAAGCGTGGCAAAAAAGTAGAAGAGATTCTGGGTTAATACACCATGGCTAATACTAAAAAAGTTAAAGTGACTTTGGTCAAGAGCAAAAACGGTCGTTTGAAAAAACACCAGGACTGTGTTCGTGGGCTGGGTCTACGTCGCATGCATCACACTGTTGAGGTGATTGATACACCTGAAAACCGTGGCATGATCAATAAAGTTGAATATATGTTAAAGGTTGAGGAAGCTTAAGATGCATTTAAATACACTCAAACCTGATGCCGGCAGTAAAAAAACGGCTAAACGTGTTGGTCGTGGTATCGGCAGTGGCACGGGTAAAACCTGTGGTCGTGGTCACAAGGGTCAAAAATCTCGTTCAGGCGGCTTTACTAAGATTGGTTTTGAAGGTGGTCAGATGCCTTTGCAAAGACGTCTACCTAAAGTTGGCTTTAACTCTCGCATGGCAAAAACACGTGCAGAAGTACGCTTACATGAATTGCTTTTAGTTAATCAAGATGTTGTAACACTTGATGCATTGATTTCAGCGAACATTGTTCCTGTTTTCACTAAAAAAGCTAAAGTAATCTTGTCCGGTGAGCTGACTAAAGCGGTAAACGTTAAAGGCCTTGCTGTGACTAAAGGTGCTAGAGCTGCGATTGAAGCAGCTGGCGGAAAAGTCGAAGACTAATAACCTATGAATAACGCACTCAGTAACGGAAAATTACACGAACTACGTCAACGCATCTTTTTTGTTATAGGTGCGTTGATCGTTTATCGTATTGGTACCTTTATCCCGGTACCTGGAATTGATCCTGTTGTTATGGCTCAGCTCTTTGAGCAGCAAAAAGGCGGAATATTGGATGTCTTCAATATGTTCTCCGGTGGTGCATTAGAGCGGATGTCATTATTCGCATTAGGCGTCATGCCATATATTTCAGCTTCGATTATTATCCAATTGCTGAGTCATACGGTTCCATCTCTAGAGGTATTACGTAAAGAAGGTGAAAGTGGCCGTCGCAAGTTAACAACCTACACTCGTTACTTTACCCTGGTGCTAGCAACATTTCAGTCTATCGGTGTCTCTATGGCGCTGCAGAGCCAGCAGTTAGGCGGCAGTCAGCTGGTGCTTAATCCTGGTTTTACCTTTGTAATGACTGCAACGGTTACGCTGGTCACGGGCACAATGTTTCTAATGTGGCTGGGTGAGCAGATTACAGAACGCGGTATCGGTAACGGTATTTCGGTACTTATATTTTCTGGTATTGTCGCGGGTATTCCCGCTGCAATCGGCGGTACGCTTGAGTTAGCACGCACTGGCGAGCTACACTCGTTAACTGTTATCCTGCTGTTTATTGTTGCAATGCTGGTTACTGCCTTCGTTATCTTTGTAGAGCGTGGTCAGCGACGAATCACAGTTAATTATGCAAAGCGTCAACAAGGCCGTAAAATGTATGCTGCACAGAGCAGCCATTTGCCTCTAAAGTTGAATATGGCGGGTGTTATTCCACCTATCTTTGCATCCAGTATTATCCTGTTTCCTGCTACCATGGGTGACTGGTTTAGTCAGACTCCTGGCATGGAATGGATGCAGGCCATTACACAGACTCTGGCGCCCGGTCAGCCTATCTATGTCATGTTGTATGCTGCTGCGATCATCTTTTTCTGCTTCTTTTATACGGCACTGGTATTTAACTCGCGTGATACGGCCGATAATCTGAAAAAGAACGGTGCTTTTATACCGGGGATCCGCCCGGGTGATCAAACAGCCAAATTTATTGATGGTGTTATGACGCGTCTGACATTGATCGGTGCGCTTTATATGACCTCGGTTTGCCTGTTGCCCGAGTTTTTAATCTTATATTTAAATGTACCATTCTATTTTGGTGGCACATCTTTATTAATCATTGTCGTGGTTGTCATGGATTTCATGGCCCAGGTACAAACACACTTAATGTCTCATCAGTACGAAGGTCTGATGAAGAAAGCGAATCTAAAGTCATCTGGCAACAGTGGCCTTATTCGTTAATCCGGTATTGATTGGAGTAAAATCATGAAAGTTCGCGCTTCTGTTAAAAAATTGTGCAGAAACTGCAAAGTTGTAAAACGTAAAGGTGTTGTTCGGGTTATTTGTAAAGACCCTCGTCATAAACAACGTCAAGGTTAATGTTATTGTATTTTGGTGGAAAAACCGGTAAACTGCCGCGCTTTCCGTCAACATCATGGGGATGTATTGAATGGCTCGTATAGCGGGTATTAATGTACCGACAAATAAGCACACTGTTATTGCTTTAACGTATGTCTATGGCATAGGTTTAACTCGAGCGCAGTCTATTTGTGCAACTACCGGTATCGCTGAGAACACAAAAATCAGCGCTCTGACGGAAGCTCAGGTAGAAACTTTACGTACAGAAGTTGGTAAATTCGCTGTTGAAGGCGATTTACGACGTGAAGTATCAATGAATATTAAACGATTGATGGATTTGGGTTCGTTCCGAGGTATCCGTCATCGTCGTGGTTTGCCATTAAGAGGCCAACGCACTAAAACAAATGCGCGCACACGTAAAGGTCCACGTCGCGCAGTTCGCAAATAAACAACGGTATTTCTGAGGAATCACTCCTATGGCGAAAGCGGCCAAGAAAAAGGTAAAACGTTCAGTAGTTGATGGTGTTGCACATATTTATGCATCATTCAATAACACTATTGTCACAATTTCAGACCGTCAGGGTAATACTCTGTCGTGGGCTACCGCAGGTGGCTCTGGTTTTCGTGGTTCTCGTAAGAGCACACCATTTGCTGCACAGGTTGCTGCAGAGCGTGCCGGTGAAGCTGCAAAAGTCTATGGCCTGAAGAATCTGGATGTTAACGTAAAAGGGCCTGGTCCTGGTCGTGAATCAGCTGTTCGTGCATTGAATGGCGCTGGTTTTAAAATTACAAACATCAGTGATGTGACGCCGATTCCACATAACGGTTGTCGTCCACCTAAGAAACGTCGCGTTTAAGGCAGAGGTACTAGAAAGTGGCAAGATATATTGGTCCAAAACTAAAATTAAGCCGTCGCGAAGGTGTTGACTTAGGTCATAAATCTGGCGTTCGCCCTATTGATTCAAAATGTAATTTTGAGAAAGTACCAGGACAACACGGCGCTCGTCGCGCTCGTGTAACTGAATACGGTACTCAGTTACGTGAAAAGCAAAAAATACGTCGTATTTATGGTGTGCTCGAGAAGCAGTTCCGTAACTACTACAAAAAAGCAGCGTCTACCAAGGGTTCAACTGGTGAAACACTGCTCAAGTTATTAGAAACTCGTCTCGATAATGTTGTTTATCGGTCAGGTTTTGGTTCTACTCGTTCAGAGGCTCGTCAACTTGTATCGCATAAGTCGATCCTTGTTAATGGCTCAATTGTTAATGTTGCCTCTTATCAGGTATCAGCTAATGATGTTATCTCTGTTAGAGAGAAAGCTAAAAAACAAACACGTATCAAGGACTCAATGGCACTGGCTACAGCTCGTGGTATTGATGAGTGGATTAGTCTGGATTCAGATAAGATGGAAGCGACGTTCAAATCAGTACCTGAACGTACTGACTTGCCAGCTGATTATAATGAATCACTTGTAGTGGAACTATACTCCAAATAAGGGAGACTTTTGTAAATGTCAGGCAATAGTAAAAACTTGCTCAAGCCTCGTGTCATTGATGTTCAGTCATTCAGTGACACGCACACTAAAGTTACATTGGAACCTCTTGAGCGCGGTTTCGGACACACTCTTGGTAATGCTCTGCGCAGAATCCTGCTTTCATCATTAGAAGGTGCGGCGATTTCAGAAGCTGCGATAGATGGTGTATTACATGAATACAGCACAATTGACGGTGTGCAAGAAGATGTGCTCGAGATCTTAATGAATCTCAAAGGTGTATCGTTACTCATGCACACCAAGGATGAAGCATTACTGTCATTGACCGCTAGTAAATCCGGTGTGGTTACTGCTGCTGATATTACGTTAGATCATGATATTGAAATTGCTAATCCTGATCATGTAATTTGCACATTGAATAAAGATATTAATATCTCAATGTCACTAAAAGTCACTAAAGGTCGTGGCTATGTCGCTGCCAATACTGTGAATGCCGATGAAGCATCTAATATCGGTGGATTGAAGATGGATGCTTCTTATAGTCCTATACGTAAAGTTTCATACAGTGTCGAAAATGCGCGTGTAGAACAGCGTACAGATATGGATAAACTGATCATAGACCTGGAAACTAATGGTACTGTTGATCCGGAGAATGCAGTGCGTCGTGCGGCTGGTATCCTGCAAGAGCAGCTTTCTGTATTTGTTGATTTACAAAGCGCAGAAGAGCAGTCACATGAACCAGAAGAAGCTGCTGTTGATCCATTATTATTGCGCCCAGTTGATGATCTGGAATTAACAGTACGTTCAGCGAACTGCCTTAAAGCAGAGAACATATACTACATTGGTGATCTGATTCATCGCACTGAAGTAGAGTTGCTGAAAACACCTAATCTGGGCAAAAAATCTTTAACTGAGATCAAAGACGTTCTTGCTTCTCACGGTTTATCTCTGGGTGTGCGACTGGAAAACTGGCCGCCAGCATCAATAAAAGATAAAGCAAGCTAACATAGTTTTTAGGAATTAAATCATGCGTCATCGTAAGTCGGGTCGTCAACTTAACCGTAACAGCAGTCACCGTATTGCAATGTTCCGTAACATGGCTACATCATTGTTCGAACATGAAGTAATCAAGACTACATTGCCAAAAGCAAAAGAGTTACGCCGTATAGTTGAGCCTTTAATCACATTAGCAAAAACTGACAGTGTTGCTAACCGTCGTCTTGCTTTCTCACGTCTTCGTGATAAAGAGATGGTTGCCAAGCTGTTCTCAGATGTTGCTCCTCGTTTCAATACCCGGCCTGGTGGTTACACACGTGTTTTAAAGTGTGGTTTCCGTTCAGGTGATGCGGCGCCAATGGCGTACATTGAACTGGTAGATCGTGGTGCAACAGAAGAAACTAAATCTGAAGGTTAATTTTCAGATCTGTTTCTAAACAAAAAAGCCGGCATATGCCGGCTTTTTTGTGTTCGTAGATAAACTATTCTGGCCAGTCTACTCGTGGCCGACTGCTGCGCTTGGGTCAACCTCAAACATTGCGGGCAGTGAGTGCGCGATACCTTTATGACAGTCTATACAGGTCTTTCCTGCCTCTAAGCCCTTTTCATGTTGTTGCATGCCTCTTCTGCCTTGGTCTGTAAAATCCATTGACTGGTAGTCGTGACAGTTCCTGCATTCACGTGAATCAGTATCCTTCATTTCCTTCCATACATTCCTTGCAAGCTGTAGTCTTTTAGCTTCAAACTTTTCTGGAGTATCGATGGTTCCAAGTGCCTTGTGAAAAAGCTCATTGGTTGCTTTAATTTTTCTAATTACTTTATATGCCCATTCCTTTGGTACATGGCAATCGGGGCAGGTTGCTCTTACACCGGTTCTGTTAGAATAGTGAACCGTGTCTTTGTATTCCTCGTACACATTTTCACGCATTTCATGGCAGGAGATACAAAACTGTTCATTGTTGGTCATCTCCATGGCAGTATTAAATCCGCCCCAGAAAATGATGCCAGCGACAAAACCGCCGACTAATAAAGTGCCAAGAGAGTATTTAGCCGTGGGCTTTTTTAAAATGCCCCAGAGTGAGTGAAATAATTCTTTAAGCTTATTCATAATATTGGACCTGTTATCTTCTGAGTTAAGTCAATTACTGATGTTTAATAGTCGTAATGGGCTCAAATGTATTTTCTACTAAAGGCTTAGCGCCGACCTGAGGGACATGACATTGTGTGCAGAAATAACGCCTTGGAGCAATGTTTGCAAGAACGTTATTCTCTCTGTCACTGAAATGTGTCTGGCTTATCTTTGTGGCACCGGCGGCCTTATAGTTGGCCCAGCTATGGCAAGTAAGGCATTTGTTAAATTTTTTATTGATTTTATAGCCATTTATCTTGTGCGGAACCAGTGGTGGCTGTTGAACATAATCGCGTTCAATCGGTTCCCTGTCATTTTGAACTTTATTGATCGCCGGTGTTTTATTCGGCTGATCAAGTGGGGCGCCACCTCGCAACGATCTTACTTGTTCGGCAAACAGAAGTGATGTACCTAAAGACATGCTTAGCATGGCTGTTAATGCAATCAGATTTTTTATTTTCATTGAGATGGCTCCTGATTAAGGGGTTTATTTACATATGTATTGTGATTAAATCTATGGGTGAATTTAAAGACACTTTTATTACAGACGTCGATACAACGGCCGCAATTTGTGCAGTTAATATCAAGAATAACAGGGCTGATCAGCTGGTCGGTACCACGCAAAGCGGGTTTAATAACCTGTTCTTCAGGGCATACTGCAAAACAGTCCATGCAGTCATTACAATTGGCTCTATTGTGTGCACTGACCCGTATGAAGCCGAGTCTGCCCAGTAAACTATAAAAGGCACCAACTGGGCATAAATGGCCACACCAGGCATTCCGGCTGATAAACAGGTCGAATAAAAAAATTGCGAACATAATTGCTGCGGAAATCCACAGGCCTGATATGAGGCCGCGCTGGACTAGTGTTACAGGATTAATTAACTCCCAGGAAAGAGTGCCGGTTATCATGGCCATAACAAACGCAGTGAACAATAACCAGTAGCGTGTATTACGCGCAAACAGCGAGCTGCTTTTTATGCGAAATTTCTTGCGTAACCAGCTGGATGCATCGGTGGCGATATTAACAGGACAAAGCCACGAGCAATAAACACGGCCGCCTGCAAAAATATAAAATAGCGTGACGATTAATGCCCCCGTTAGCGTAACGCTGGTCAGTAATTGCCCGGCAAAGAGTGACTGAGTGACAATAAAAGGATCGGAAAGCGGCAGCGTGTCAAGTGTTAAACTCGAACTTAAATTGCCCTTAATTATCCAGAGATCAAACCACGGGCCTGACATAAATAGACAGAAGATAGAGAGCTGGCTGATGCGGCGTAGCAGCAGCCACTTATGGTGTTGAATCCAGCTTCTTTTACTTGCAAACAAGTGTTGTTGGCTTGTGATCTGCATGTCAGTTCTTTATCAAACCTTTACCCGAGTGCTCATACTTGAGGCCTTCAGGTAAATTATATTCATGGCTAGCATCGGGGGAGACTAAACTTTCACCGGCCTTTGCTTTCTCTTGCCAGCCCAATCTGTAATGATGCCCAATCTCGCCTTTAGCAAGATGTGCAGGCAGCACTTTTATTGCCGCTGTTTCGAGCACACATGAGTGTTCACATTTGCCACAGCCAGTGCATTTGTCAGAGTGAACAACAGGAATAAATGATGCATGTTTGCCACTGCGTACATTGTGTTGCGGCTCGAGAGTAATGGCCTCATTGATTAACGGGCAAACCCGGTGGCAGACATCACAACGCAAACCCAGATAATTAAGGCAGGTTTCATGATCAATTAATACCGCTAAGCCCATACGCGCATCATCTATAGTCGTTAGGGACTTATTGAGCGCATTAGTCGGGCAGGCAAGCAGGCAAGGAATGTCTTCACACATTTCACAAGGTGCATGCCTGGCATTAAAATAGGGTGTTCCAGTGGCTGCCTGATCAATAATATCAGCCAGCTTTAGAATGTCATAGGGGCAGCCCCTTACACATAAACCACAACGAATACAGGCCGCCTGGAATTCTTTTTCAGAGAGAGCTCCAGGAGGGCGCAGTGATGTCGGCGGTAAAGAAAACGCCTTTTGTGTGTAAAAGCCAAGCCCAAGGCCAAACAGTGAAACGCCACAAACAGTCCGGGCCGTTTCTGTTAAGAAACGTCTACGAGTTGTATTAATTTGCAGCGAAACCATGCTCACTATTTTTCCTTAAGCCTTCATTACTTTGACGGCACATTTTTTGTAATCGGTCTCTTTAGAAAGAGGGTCTGTTGCATCCAGTGTCAGTTTATTAATTAAACGACCGGCATCAAACCAGGGTACAAAAATCAAACCTTCAGGTGGACGATTACGACCGCGCGTTTCAACACGTAATTCAATATCACCACGACGGCTGGCAACTTTTGCAACCATGCCTCTTCGCAGTCCGCGCTTTTTAGCATCATTAGGGTGTATAAACATAACTGCATCCGGGAATGCGCGATAGAGTTCGGGCACTCGTCGGGTCATAGTGCCTGAGTGCCAGTGCTCGAGTACTCGGCCCGTTGACAGCCACAGATCATATTCTTTATCAGGGCTTTCAGCGGCAGCCTCATACGGCGCAGTAATGATGTTTGCGCGGCCGTCTTTGAAGCCATAGAACTGAACGTCGTTACCTTTTTTAACAAAAGGATCAAAGCCTTCGCGATAACGCCATAAGGTTTCTTTGCCATTTACGACAGGCCAGCGTAAACCACGCACCTGGTGATAAGTATCAAACTCACCGAGATCATGGCCTTTTTTAGGGCCTTCTATACCAAAACGACGGTATTCTTCGAACAGGCCTTTTTGCAGGTAAAAACCAAAGTGCTCCATTTCATCATTCTGATAGACATTGCCTTTATCATCGGTGATTTTTTGTTTTGGATATTTGTTGACCTGGCCATTAGCAAATAACACATCAAATAATGTTTTGCCTTTGTATTCAGGTTTTTTGGCAATCAGTTCTTTTGGCCAGACTTCTTCAAGCTTGAATCGTTTTGAAAATTCAACCAGTTGCCACAAATCCGATTTTGACTCGCCAGGTGCACTAACCTGCTGACGCCAGAACTGTGTACGACGTTCAGCATTACCGTAAGCGCCTTCCTTTTCTGTCCACATAGCCGTTGGCAATATAAGGTCGGCCGCTTCGGCCGTGACAGTAGGGTAAGGGTCAGAAACAACAATAAAATTATCCGGGTTACGGTAACCTGGCAGTGTTTCTTCGTTCATATTGGCGGCGGCCTGCATATTGTTATTACACATGACCCAGTAAGCATTGAGTTTACCGTCTTTTAACATGCGATTTTGCAGTACAGCGTGATAGCCGGGTTTGGGCGGAATTGTGCCCTCTGGTAATTGCCAGACTTTTTCAGAAAAGTCCCGATGCGCTTTCTTTTTAACGACTAAGTCAGCTGGCAAACGGTGCGAAAATGTACCCACCTCACGTGCCGTACCGCAGGCTGAAGGTTGCCCTGTTAAAGAGAATGGGCTGTTGCCGGGTTCAGAAATTTTTCCCATTAATAAATGGATGTTATAAACCAAACCATTAACCCAAACGCCGCGAGTATGTTGGTTAAAGCCCATGGTCCAGTAAGAGGTGACTTTTTTATTCGGGTCGGCATACACTTTTGCTAAAGCCAGCAGGTTCTTCTCAGGTACGCCACTGATTTTTGAAGCGTGCTCAAGTGTGTATTCCTCAATAGATTTTTTATATTCTTCAAAACTGATGCCGCTGAGTTTGCCGCCACTACCTGTTTTTGCTTTTTCTAACGGATGCTCAGGGCGAAGTCCATAACCAATGTCAGTGGGCGTTTTCTTAAAGTTGGTATGCTTGTTAACAAATTCTTTGTTATAAGACTTGGTCTGAATAATGTAATTTGCAATATAGTTAGCGATTGCCAAATCGGTTTGAGGTGTAAACACCATGCCGTTATCAGCCAGGTCGAAACAGCGATGTTTGTATGTGGATAAAACATGGACTTCACAGCCTTCTTTGGTGAGCCGGGTATCACTCAAGCGGGACCATAAAATAGGATGCATCTCTGCCATGTTGGCACCCCATAAAACAAACACATCCGCGTGTTCTAAATCATCGTAACAACCCATTGGCTCATCGGCGCCAAAACCCCGCATAAACGCACCCACAGCAGAAGCCATGCAGTGCCGGGCATTGGGGTCAAGATTGTTTGAGCGGAAGCCGGCTTTAAAAAGTTTGGAGGCGGCATAACCTTCCCATACAGTCCATTGACCAGAACCAAACATGCCGACGGCCGTAGGACCTTTTTCTTTTATCGTTTGCTTGAACTTGTCTGCCATCACATCAAAGGCTTTATCCCAGCTAATGGCTGTGAACTCGCCCTCTTTATGGTATTCACCATTTTTCATTCGAAGCAGCGGTGTTGTCAGGCGATCTTTACCGTACATGATCTTTGAGAGGAAGTAGCCTTTGATGCAGTTTAAACCGCGGTTAACAGGCGAATCAGGATCGCCTTGGGTTGCAATCACACGGCCATTCTTTGTGCCAACCAGTACACTGCAGCCAGTGCCGCAGAAACGACAGGGCGCTTTATCCCAGCGGATTTGTTTGCTGCTTGTTTTTGCAATCGCATTATTAATCCCGGGTATGGTTATACCTGCAGCTGCAGCCGTTGCAGCAATAGCATTGGTTTTGATAAAGCTTCTTCTGGTTAGTTTCATTGTATAGCCTCCTGAGGATTTAATTCGTTACAACCACAATCGGGAATTGTCGCTGGGTCAATCAGTTCATCGTCGTTACCTTCGTCGTGGTGATAGACAACTGCAACAGAAAGAATATTGGGCAAATCCTGAAACTGGATAACACGATCTGCCAAAGCGCCGGTATTGTCGTCTTCGATAGTCACAATTAATTTTCCATTGTCACTGGCGTGCACTTCCACTCCATCAAATTCAGACAGCGTGCTAGCTACGCTATCTGCTTTGTCGGGGCGGGCGTACACAAGTACACCACTGATATTCATAATGTCGTCTCCTTAAGAGTCGAGTCGCTGATTGTTTGATAAGTTGGCTGGTAATTTAGTTTAATTGACTGATTGGGGCAGGGCTTGAAACAGGCACCGCAACCGCTGCATAAAAGAGGGTTGATAACAGGATAAGCGGCCTGGCCGACTTTAGGAATAAAACGAATGGCCTCGCTTTCACAGTGATCACGACAGCCCATGCAGTGCACGCCATTTAATGCCAGGCAGTGTTTATTGATCGAGGCTTTAATCGTCCAGGGAATAGATTCAGGCGAACCAGTCAGGGCCTGATGCTCACAGCTTTGCACACATTTAAAACAGAAAGTGCATTCGCCTTTAGCAAAGTCAATTTGAGGATATTGAGCCTCTCCCTTAATAATGATTTTTTCAGGGCAGCTGCTGAGGCAGTCAAAGCATTGTGTGCAGTTTTCAAGAAACAATGCTTCTCCACGCGACCAGGGGGGTCTGATAGGTGCGTGTTGATTAGTAAAGTCGCCACGCAAAAACTGTGTTCTGGTAATAGCTCCAGCCATTTATTATTCTCAGTTTATGAGTTAGTCGTTATATTATAATAGTGTAATTAACGAGATATCCATGACATGAATCAAGTCGCTTATATTTTAAGTTGGATAGTGTATAGCAGAAACAAAACAAAATTGTTTTTAAGCAATCATGCTTAATGTAGATCAATAAAAAAATAAAAGAAGGAACAACAAGCTGTGCATGACAACTTGTTGATGCAGATCAAAAATGCTTATCCGTTTTTTGAAGTTTGACGATCAATCAGCTCTTTGAGGTACTGACCGGTATAAGAGTCTTTTTCCTGCATGATGGCTTCTGGGGTGCCTGTCGCAATAATAAGGCCGCCTTTGCTACCGCCTTCAGGGCCAAGATCAATAATCCAGTCGGCCGTTTTAATGACATCAAGGTTATGTTCGATCACAATGAGAGTATTGCCATGATCGCGCAGGCGATGTATGACCTGTAATAGTTGCTGTACATCGTGAAAATGCAGGCCGGTGGTGGGCTCATCGAGGATGTAAATCGTCTGCCCGGTATCACGCTTTGAGAGTTCTTTTGCCAGTTTGATACGCTGGGCTTCACCACCAGAGAGGGTGGTTGCCGCCTGACCCAGAGTGATGTATGACAAGCCGACATCAACCAGTGTTTGCAGTTTGCGTTTTAATACAGGGATCGCATCAAAGAAAAGCAGCGCATCTTCCACGGTCAGGTCGAGTACTTCGCAAATGTTTTTGCCTTTGTATTTAATGTCCAGTGTTTCGCGGTTGTAGCGTTTGCCATGGCAGACATCGCAGGGGACAAAAATATCCGGCAAAAAGTGCATTTCAACTTTTATCACGCCGTCTCCTGAACAGGCTTCGCAGCGACCGCCTTTGACGTTGAAGCTGAAGCGCCCCGGTTTATAACCACGGGCGCGTGCTTCAGGGGAGCCGGTAAACAGTTCGCGAATCGGTGTGAACAAGCCGGTATAAGTGGCCGGGTTGGAGCGCGGGGTGCGGCCTATCGGTGCCTGATCAATATCGACAACTTTGTCAAAATGCTCAAGGCCTTCAATCGATGTGTAGGGGGCTGATTCAACAGACGATTTGTTAATGCTCTGTGCGAGTACTTTGTATAAGGTGTCGTTGATCAGTGTTGATTTGCCAGAACCGGAAACGCCGGTTACACAGGTCAGTAAACCGACCGGGATTTCAAGATTCACGTGCTGTAAATTATTGCCAGAGGCGCCGTTAACTTTTAACCATTGATCGCCGACGGCATTATGGTTTTGTGCAATAGTAATGGCTGCCTTACCAGACAGGTACTGACCGGTTAAAGAGTTTTTATTCGCAATGATTTCAGCCGGTGTACCGGTTGCGGTGATGCTGCCGCCATGCACACCGGCACCGGGGCCGATATCAACCACATAGTCTGCAGCGAGTATGGCATCTTCGTCGTGCTCAACAACGATAACGGTATTGCCCATGTCACGTAATTGCAGCAGGGTTTTTATCAGCCGGTCATTGTCGCGCTGGTGCAGGCCAATTGAAGGCTCATCAAGAATATACATAACACCCATGAGTCCCGCGCCAATCTGGCTGGCAAGACGAATGCGCTGTGCTTCTCCGCCTGAGAGGCTGTCTGATTTTCGATCCAGTGATAGATATTCAAGCCCGACATTGACCAGAAAACGCAAACGGGTGCTGATCTCTTTAACAATTCTGTCAGCGATTTCGCCCTGCTTACCGCTCAGCTTAAGATTGTCAAAAAAAGCAAGGCTGTCTTCAATCGCCATCTGGGTGATAGACGGCAGGTTTTTATCGGTAATAAAAACGTGGCGCGCACTTTTGTTAAGGCGTGAGCCGTCACAGGCTGGGCATTCCTGTTGTGATAAGTATTTCGCCAGTTCTTCGCGCACGGCTGATGAGTCGGTATCGTGATAACGGCGGTCCATATTCGGGATAATGCCTTCAAACGGGTGAATGCGGCTTTTTGCCGGGCCTCTTTGTGACGGATAGAAAAATTCAATCTCTTCATCACCGCTACCGTAAAGCATGATTTTCTGGAATTTCTCCGGCAGCTCTTTATAAGGTGTCTCCAGGTCAAAACCATAATGATCCGAGAGACCTTGCAACAAACTATAATAATAAGCGTTACGTCGGTCCCAGCCACGCACTGCGCCGCCGGCGAGGCTGAGACCCGGGTTGATGATGACTCTGGTCGGGTCAAAATAATCCTTGTTTCCAATACCGTCACATTCACCGCAGGCACCGACCGGGTTATTGAAAGAAAATAAACGCGGTTCTAATTCGGTGATGCTGTATCCGCAAACCGGGCAGGCATATTTCGACGAAAATACCAGCTCATCGTGATTGTCATCGTCCAGGTAGGCAATCACGGCAATGCCATCTGTCATATTAAGTGTGGTTTCAAATGATTCTGCAAGCCGCTGTTTAATGTCTTCACGCACTTTGAAACGATCAACAATGACTTCGATGGTGTGCTTCTTATTTGCCTCCAGTTCAGGCAAATTGTCCAGTTCCGTGATGCTGCCATCGATGCGCGCTCGAATAAAACCCTGGCGCTTTAAATCTTCAAATAAATTCTGGTACTCACCTTTGCGTTCTTTAATGACCGGGGCCAGCATCATCAGTCGGCTGTCTTCTGGCAGCGTCAACACCTGATCGACCATCTGGCTGATGGTCTGGGCTTCCAGTGATTCGCCGTGATCGGGGCAAACCGGTACGCCGGCACGGGCGTAAAGCAGGCGCAGGTAATCATAAATCTCGGTAATGGTGCCGACAGTAGAGCGGGGATTATGGGAGGTGGTTTTCTGTTCTATGGAGATGGCCGGAGACAGGCCTTCAATATGATCGACATCGGGTTTTTCCATCATCGACAAGAATTGGCGGGCATAGGCAGAAAGAGACTCAACATAGCGTCGCTGGCCTTCAGCGAAGATGGTATCAAAAGCCAGTGAGGATTTGCCCGAACCAGAAAGCCCGGTAATAACAATCAGCTTATCGCGCGGTAAATCCAGCGAGATATCCTTCAGATTATGAGTTCGCGCGCCACGTATTTGTATCGTCTTATGCATAACAATCCTGCTAGTGTACTGATAGAATAGGCGCGGTATTGGGTGTCGTCGGTCTTAGCGACACAATCCGAAGCCAACTGCCTATTATAAACCCATTAGGCCGGCAGCGTCGGATCAAAATGAGAATGAATTTTGTATGAAGAGGAAGTTGTCAGTTAGATGGCCGTGAAACAACAGGGTTTGACCCCGCTCGAATTAAAAGCCGGTTCTTCAATAGCACTGATCTATGGTATCAGAATGCTCGGCCTGTTTATGATCCTGCCTGTTTTTTCCATTTTTGCAGAGAGTCTCGATAATACAACGCCATTATTGATTGGCCTGGCTCTGGGTATATATGGCCTGACGCAGGGGCTTTTACAAATCCCGTTTGGCATGTTGTCAGATAAGATTGGCCGAAAGCCGGTGATTGCAGCCGGTTTAGTCATTTTTGCGCTCGGTAGCATTATCGCCGCCTATGCCGATACGATCTACGGCGTTATTGCCGGCAGGGCGATACAGGGCGCCGGCGCAATCGCCGCGGCATTAATGGCGCTGGCAGCAGACCTGAGCCGGGAAGAGCACCGCCTCAAAATCATGAGCATGATCGGCATGAACATAGGCGTTGCGTTTGCGGTGGCTATGGTTGTCGGGCCGGTGATCAATGCCTGGGTGGGAATGAAAGGCATCTTTTTATTAACGGCCATACTCGCCGTGATGGGCATTTTGGTGTTATTTAAAGTTGTGCCCAAAGCCAATAGCCTGAGTTTTCATCGAGACGCCCAGTTAGAACCGTCAAAACTATCAAGTGTTTTTAAAAATACGCAACTAATACGGCTGGATGTTGGCATCTTTGTATTGCACGCGGTATTGATGGCCACCTTCGTTGCGGTGCCTTTGATGTTAGTCGATGCCGGCCTTGAAAGCCTGCAGCATGGCTGGCTTTATGCACCGGTTTTTCTGGTGTCGATTGCATTGATGGTACCGTTTATTATCCTGGCGGAAGCCAAAAGGCGCATGAAACAGGTCTTTGTAGGGGCTATTTTAGTGCTGGCAATTTCGCTGTTGTTGCTGATGTTTTCTGACCAGAGTTTAGTCATTATTACCTTCGCATTAGGTCTGTTTTTTGCCGCGTTTAATTTGCTGGAAGCCAGTCTGCCATCGCTGGTGGCAAAAATATCGCCGGCCGACAGGAAAGGCACCGCCATGGGGCTTTATTCCTCATCACAGTTTCTGGGCGCGTTTGCGGGTGGTGTAATGGGCGGCTGGTCTTATGGGCAGGGTGGCAGCACGGCCTTGTTCCTGATCTGCATGCTATCGGTTCTGGTCTGGTTTGTGTTTGCGGCAACCATGAAAAGTCCCCGTTATGCCAGTACCTATTTATTGAATGTTGGCAAGTTAGCGCCCGAAGCGGTAAATCACTTGATTGCCGAGCTGGTGTCAATTCGCGGCGTGGCAGAAGCCTCTGTGATCGCAGAAGAAGGTGTGGCCTACTTAAAAGTAGACCTGAAAGCACTTGATATGCAGGCATTAATGGCCTATTCAAAATCCACACCCTTTGACGGCTAAATATTTACAGATTGTTAACATAAACTGAGTTAGCAATGACAGAATAATATCGATTAGCCGGCTAAACTCAGGTAATTGTTCCTAACAATATATCCAAGGCTATGCGGTGTGCCAGAAATGTCTGTTTTCTTTTCGTTTAATACTTTTTCGATAAGTCCGTCCAGGCACCGTGCCGACGCATGATGCCAGCCTTCAATCAGCTGTTACAGCGAATTACCAAACCATCGGCAAGCATTCATACCGCAGCGGAGCGTCGGCGTGCGCGTCTGTTATCGGCATTACTGATTCCATTTATAATCATGACGCCGGTAGGTTCTTTGCTATCGACAATAGAGTCAGAAAGAATAGCGGTAGCGGTTTTGTTTTTTATAGCGGTGATTGCATTTGTCTTTAGCCGAACAAAGTATTTTCAGATAGCCGGCATTGTTATGACCATTTCTGTTTTCATGCCGCCTTATGCCATGTTATTAAGCCTGAATGAGTATACTCAGTTTACAATGATAGCGATTACATCCTGGATGAGCCTGCCCATATTGCTCGGTGGTGTCTGGTTAACATTAAAAGCTGTGATGATGATCTGGTTAGCTAACCTGAGCGTGTTTGCGCTTTTTCCGCTAGTGATCAATCTGAATATAGACTATCAGCTGGTACTGGCTAGTATGATCCAGCTAGTCATATTTGGACTGGTTATTTTATTGTCTGTGAAAATGAGAAATGATGATACAGCCAAACTCGAACAACAGGCCGGGGAGCTGGAGCGGGCAAAAGAAACAGCTGAAAAAGCGAACCGGGCCAAGTCAGTGTTTTTAGCTAACATGTCTCATGAATTAAGAACCCCCTTGCACGGTATTCTGAGTTATGCCGAATTAGGCAGTCGCCGCCTGAACACATTGCCGAAGGAAAAAATACAGAAATATTTTTCGCAGATTAATGTCAGTGGTCAGCGTCTAAAGCTATTGTTAGAAGACCTGCTTGATATCAGTCAGCTGGATTCGGGTTTTATAAAGATGCATTTCGTCGCCGCTGATATGCAAGCTATTATTCAAGTCTGTGTATCAGAACAAGAAACGATGTTAAAGAAATGCCAGATTCAACTAACACTTGATATATCATCAGATGTCACTGTGCTAGTCTGTGACCCGAACCGCATCGGGCAGGTCATCACCAACCTGCTTGGCAATGCAATTAAGTTTTCAATGCATGGTGAAAATGTCTGTATTGCTGTAAAAAAAGACGAGATCATAACAAGCGGGCAGCATGCTGTTGAGGCACTGCGGGTTAGTTTTATTGATCAGGGTGATGGCATACCCGAAAATGAACAGGAGGTTATTTTTGAAAAATTCAATCGTGGTAATAAGAACTCAGATAAGGCTGCTGGCACAGGGCTGGGGCTGGCCATCTGCAAAGATATTATCGCCGCGCATCAGGGAAAAATCTGGGTAGAAAACGGGCTAGAAAAAGGCGCTGTATTCCATTTTCTTTTACCCGTTACTCAATAACAGTTTAGAGGGATTTATGAAATATATACTGGCAGCAGATGATGAAGCAATCAATAGAGATATTATCGAAGAAATTCTTGAAGATGATTATGAAGTCAAATGTGTTGAAGACGGCGCTGAGTGTATAGAAAGTATAAAGTCACGTATACCCGACCTATTATTGCTAGACGTTGGCATGCCCGGCATGGACGGGCTCGAGGTCTGCCGGGTTTTAAGACAGAGTCAAGCGACAAAAGATTTACCGATCTTTTTGCTCTCAGGTTATGCCGCTAAGGAAGATATTAGTTCCGGCCTTGAAGCAGGGGCTGATCAATATATTTCAAAGCCATTTTCTCCGCTGGAGTTGCAACAAGCGGTGCAAAATTGTCTGGCCAATTAAGGCTAAGCGCTGTGACAAGTGAGCAACATAGCCGGTGAAGTCAAACAGCGATATTCACAAGTTTAATCAAGCTGTATAGAAAGCAAGAAGCGGCAGCATATCGACGGGATAGACCTAACGACGTCATAATAAGTCAGTCAGGCTGGCTAAAAAGACTCGGCTGGCAAGCCGTGTAGTAGCCTGACGTGGTTGTCAAATTATGTCGTACGAATGATTAAAGCTGAATGCTTGTCTATTTTGACTGAACGTAAGACTTTAGTGATGATTTTTGCGGCTTTTACGATATGTTTTATAGAAAATCGGGCTGAAAAATGCGAAGATGAGCAAATAAACACTGCCGGACTATTAAGAAGCGATCCGCGGCAGATAAGTCTTAGTTTAATTCAAACAATAGATTCGTTATGTTATTGATTATGTTGATATTTCAATTAATAGCGAGCCACTTAATTTTAAGAGAGTTTAAATATGGCACGTGGTGTAAATAAAGTCATTCTGGTTGGCAACTGCGGCAAAGACCCGGAAACACGTTACACGCCCAGCGGTGCTGCGGTAACCAATATTTCGATCGCAACAACAGAAAGCTGGAAAGATAAGAATACCGGTGAGAAGCAGGATAGAACTGAATGGCATAATGTTGTCTTTTTTGGTCGTTTAGCTGAAATTGCCGGTGAATACCTGAAAAAAGGCTCACAGGTTTATGTAGAAGGCAGCTTAAATACTGAGAAATGGACCGATAAGTCAGGTAATGATCGTTATACGACAAAAATCAAAGCCAATGAAATGCAGATGTTAGGCGGCCGCGGTGATGGCAACTTTGGTGGCGCTGATAATAACAGCAACTTCCAGCAGCAAAATCAACAATCGCAGCAGCAAAATCCACAATCACAGCAGCCACAGCAGCAAAGTTCATCTGCTCCGGCATATAGCGGTGCCGACGATAATGCCTTTGATGATGACATCCCGTTCTGAGGATTTTTAGACACATTTGTAAATAATCATACCTAAGCCCCTTTTATCAGGGGCTTTTTTATGGTTTTTTAAGATAATACTGCGCTCCTGGTTGTTTAGCGTGGTTAATTGGAAGCCTCCTGTAATACAGACGGAAGGTAAATTGAATTTATGTTTATGAAACTGTTAAATATCTTTCATTCATTGTTGATCAGCTCAAAATCAAAGCAAGCCAGGAGCCTGCGCATTATTTTAATGATGATAATCATTATTGCAGTGGGGCGCTTAATACAAGTCTATATGGGTAATTTTTACTCGGGTGAAAGAGAGCCTTATTTACAGTCTTTGGGCAGTGAGAGTGTCGTCATTCGCTGGCAAACCGCAGAGAAAGTAAAAGGTCAGCTGCGCTTTGGCTTAAATCAAAACAGGCTGGATCAGTTAATAACAGAAGAGCTTGAACGTGAAGAGCATGAAATAAAGCTTAAGGCGTTACGCCCGGATACTCAGTATTATTATTCCGTAGGTGATAAAAAAAAGGTCTTTCGGCAAGGGCCTGAGCACTGGTTTAGAACGGCATTAGCTCGGGATTCTGACAAAGCCGTGCGTGTATGGGTGCTGGGAGATCCGGGTTATGACAGTGAACAGCATGATAAGGTCAGGGCCAGCATGCTTGACTGGGTTGAGAAATTTCCAAGAAAGGGCCGGCCAGCATTCGATATGATTCTGACAACAGGTGACAATGCTTACCGCTCAGGTACAAATAAACAGTTTCAGAAAAACTTTTTTAATCTTTACAAAAATATATTCTTAAACACCGCTGTCTGGCCGGTTTATGGCAACCATGATGCACGGCGCTGGGCCTTTTTTAATATATTTTCTTTTCCAGAAAATGCAGAGGCCGGAGGCGTTGCGTCACAATCTGAACGTTATTACTCCTTTGATTACGGTCGTGTGCATTTTGTCATGTTAGATTCATTTGATGGCGCAAAAACTAACAATGATGAAATGATGCAGTGGCTGAAAAAAGACCTTGAGGCCAATCAGAGCCGCTGGCTGGTTGCGGCAATGCATCATCCCCCTTACAGCAAAGGCAATCAGGACTCCGATATTGAATCAGATAGCCGGGGGCGATTATTTAATACAAGAGAAAATATATTGCCATTGCTTGAAGACTATGGCGTTGACCTGGTGCTGTCTGGTCATTCACACAGCTATGAAAGAAGCCAGCTGATCGATTGCCATTATGGCAGCTCAGACTCATTTAACAACAAGATGCTGGTTGACAAGGGTCAGCTTAATCCGGCTACAGGCTCAAAAATCTATCACAAATCAGCGCAGCCACGCTCTCATCAGGGAGCCGTGTTTGCGGTGGTTGGCTCTACCGCTAAGTTAAATGCAAGTGGCACGTTTGATCACCCGGTGATGGATGTCGGTTTGGCGGAGTTCGGCTCATTTGTCTTTGATGTCGAGCAAGATACACTGACCGGCCGCTTTATCAATCAAGCCGGCCTGGAAAAAGATGTATTTGTGCTGAGAAAGCAGAACAAAGAAAAGTTTGAATCGGCCTGTCGCTGATTAAAGATAACGGCTGTTGTAGCGAGCCTGAGTAGCAGCTGATCAAAGCGCTATTAATCCGTATCGAGGCATGGTTTTGGCAGACTATAGAAAGTGATTTTGATGGCGTATAATAGCGGCCTTTACAGGCGCATGTTAGCTGTCGCTGGGCAAAATCAGACGCAAACAGCCATTGCAGCAGAAACCGTTTTTGTAAATTTGGCGTGATAATATTCACTTTAACCTAATAAATAATATATCTATGAACCTGACTGAATCTAAATTGAAATACCTGTCTTCCTGGCTTAAATCACGGCGAGTGCGTTACGTTGCCTTGCTGGCATTAAGTTTGTTTGTGGTGCTGGCCGTGATGCGTGTTGGCTTTTACTGGTATTTTAGTACGGAAGAGGAGCACCTGGCCACAGACCTGTTTTTAAATGCGTTATATATTGGTTTTAAATTTGATTTGAGGCTGGCCATTCTTGCTGTTTTGCCGGTATTGTTGCTCGAAACAATACCGAAAATAAATGCCATTCTCAATAAAATAACGCGCTGGATCTCGGTCGCCTATCTGGTCGTGGTTTTCACGCTTATCATGCTCATGTATTTTGTCGATTTTGGACATTATGCTTATCTAAATGAACGCTTAAATGCAACAGCCCTGCAGTTTGCCGATGATATGGTGATTTCGGCAGAAATGGTCTGGCAGACCTATCCTGTTGTCTGGCTGGTGATTCTTTTGTCGCTGCTGATTTTGGCCTTTGTACTGGCGATACGTTTTTATATCTATCCGGTACTTGATAAGCAGTACCGGCGCATCGGCATACTTGAAAGAGTCATCGGCGTAACACTGTTTGGCTGTATTCTTCTTTTTGGTATCTATGGAAAACTGTCATGGTATCCGTTGCGCTGGAGCGATGCGTTTTTTACAAAATCGCCTTTTGTGAATGCAGTGGCCGTGAATCCGGTATTATTTTTTTATGATACTTTGCATAATAAACAAAAAAGATATGACAAAGCTAAAGCCGAAAAACATTTCCCGTTAATGGCGAAATTTCTGGGTATTGATGCAAAGCTTAATAAGCCACTTGACTATAGCCGCGTCATTGCAGCTACGGATAAACATAAAACACCACCCAATATTGTCTACGTTATTCTGGAGTCATTTGGCGCTAACCAATATGGTTTGTTTGGCAATAGCTTGGATTCGACCCCGTATCTCGATGAGTTAGGTCGACAGGGGCTGGTTTTTGATCGCTTTAGCATTCCAACGGGTGGCGGTACAGCGCGCTCTGTATTTACAGCCATGACCGGCATTCCTGATGTTTACCCTGAAGAAACAGCCAGTCATAATCCCTTGTTAATTGACCAGCACCTGATCATGAATGAATTTGATGGTTATGAGAAATATTATCTGCTGGGAGGCAGTGCCAGCTGGCGCAACATTCGCGGTTTTCTGACACAGAACATAAAAGGTTTGCAGCTGTTTGAAGAAGGTTCATATAGTGAACCACGGGTCGATGTATGGGGCATTTCTGACCTGAGTTTGTTCAGAGAAGCAAATAAAGTATTAAAAAAATCAGACCACAGCAAACCCTTTATCGCGGTCATACAGACAGCCGGAAATCATCGTCCGTATACCATACCGGAGGACAATGAAGGCTTTGAAGTGAAGTCTTTACCCGAAGATAAAAAGCAGTGGCAAGGTTATTTATCCGATGGCCGCTATAATGCTGTGCGGCTGATGGATCACTCGGTCGGCAGGTTTATTGAGATGGCAAAAAAAGAGCATTATTTTAACAATACCATCTTTGTTTTTCATGGTGACCATGGCATTCATAGTAGTGCTTCACCGCAGATGCCCCGGTCTTTTGACAGCTTAAACCTGGCAAGGTTTTTATCCCCGTTAATTATCTACGCACCGGGCATAATAAATGAGCCGCTACGGATTCAGACAGTAGCGAGTGAGATCGATGTGTTCCCCACGCTGGCGGGTATGGCCGGCATTGAATATACCAACAAAACAATGGGCCGGGATTTGCTCAATACATTTGAAGGTATGGAAAACTATTCCCCGTTGTTAAGCAATGTTCGTTTGGATGGCATGATGGGGGTAATGAGTGAGCGCTTTATCTTATGGAGAGACCATTATGACAAACGCATCTCGTTGCATGATTTGCACAGTGATGAACCGCAGAAAAACGTAAAAGAATCGTTTTTAGAAGAGACCAGCAAACTGAGCCAGCTGGCAGAAGCCATGTATGAAACCTCCCGCTACATGTTGCATTTTAATCCGACGGATAAAGCACAATAGCCTGAAGTCTTGTCAGCCCGGTTTGACCATCATGCACTACAGTCTGGCCCAGTGCACAGGCGAATGTGCATGCTCTGTTTAGGTCAGATATTGCATGTTATAATCGCCATCGGATGACTACGTGGCGGGCTGTGGCGGGTGCGTTTTTGCAAAGTGGCTGGCAGTACTGAACACTCAAAAGGGTTTATAAAAATAATAAAGGCTAGCATATGAGTAAAAGTGGCAATACTCCTGATGTTGATGAGGTAGCAAAAGTTCTATATATCGAAGATAATTTTGCGAATATTAAGTTGATGCAGGATATATTTTCTGAGTTTTTACCCTATGTACTGCTTAGTGCCAGTTCTGCGGAACAGGGCATTGAGCTGACGAAACAGGAAAAGCCAGACTTGATATTAATGGATATCAATCTGGACGGCATGACCGGTTATCAGGCACTGGAAATTATTAAAAATGACAGTGATATTGCATCTATCCCGGTCATCGCGATCAGTGCAGATGTCATACCCGGGCAGAATAATGAAGGTGTAGCAGAGGGTTTTGTGGATTATATTTCCAAACCGTTTGATTTGACCGACCTGATTGCCCGCTTAAAACAGCATTTGGGCTAAAGCAAAGCAAATGGCGGTTTTAAATGTGTACAAGTGCCGGCCTGTAATATATAAACATTTCAGTAATGCTTTTTTTGTCTTTTAAATATTAACTTTGTCGAGTATTAAAAATGTGTGGAATTGTAGGTGGTGTAGCGGAGCGAAATGTTGCGCCTATATTATTAGAGGGACTGAGACGGCTTGAATACCGGGGTTATGATTCTGCCGGTATCGCTGTTATTAATACAGATAAATGTATCGATCGCCAGAGAAAAGTAGGCAAAGTAGAGAACCTTTCTCAGGCCATAGCTAAAAATCCACTTAACGGTTTTATTGGCATTGCACATACGCGCTGGGCGACTCACGGTGTGCCTTCAGAACCCAATGCGCATCCGCATATATGCAATGAGCATGTCGCGGTTGTGCATAACGGCATTATCGAAAACCATGCTGAACTGAGATCTGAGCAAACTGAAAAAGGTTTTCGCTTCACATCAGAAACAGATACCGAAGTGGTTGTGCATCAAATAGAAAGCTATCTGAAGCAGAACGACGACCTGCTAGAGGCTGTCAATAAAGCCGTGCTTGATTTTGAAGGCGCTTATGCACTGGGTGTGATGTCGTCATCGCAGCCACAACGGCTGATAGCTACCCGCAGCGGCAGCCCTCTGGTGATCGGTGTGGGCTTTGGTGAATACTTTATCGCTTCTGATGTGGCGGCTTTGTTACCGGTTACCTCGCGTTTTATTTTTCTTGAAGAAGGCGACGTTGCCGATATTACAAAAGACTCGCTGGTGATTTATGACAAAAATCATGATGTGGTTGAACGGGCAGTTTCAATATCTGAACTCAGTATCGATGCGGTCAGCCGTGGTGAATACAGGCATTACATGCTCAAGGAAATTCATGAGCAGCCTGCCGTGCTGCAAGATGTGCTCGAGGGCAGGATTTATAAAAACAAAGTCATTGACAGCGCGTTTGGAAATGATGCATCCGATGTCTTTGATAAGGTCAAACAGGTGCAGATTATTGCCTGCGGTACATCTTATCATGCCGGAATGGTGGCTAAATACTGGATGGAGTCACTGGCCGGCATAGCTTGTCAGGTAGAAGTGGCAAGCGAATTCAGATACCGCAAACCGGTTGTTATTGATAATACGCTGGTTGTGACGATTTCACAGTCAGGTGAAACAGCTGACACGCTGGCGGCATTAAGAAACCTGAAAGACAAAGCCAGCTATTCCTTATCAATCTGTAATGTGCCGGAAAGTTCTCTGGTGCGTGAGTCAAAGCTGGTGATGATGACACGTGCCGGCCCTGAAATTGGCGTCGCCTCGACCAAAGCCTTTACCACTCAGCTGGTTGCACTGATGCTGCTAACACTGGCGTTAGGTCGCCGCTTTAATATTGATGAGACAACAGAAAAAAGGCTGCTAAAGGAACTGGCCCAGCTACCAGCAAAAATTGAAGACCTGCTTGCAAATAACCAGATAGAGGTCTGGTCTGAGCATTTTAAAGATACCTTAAACGCATTGTTTCTTGGCCGTGGTGTGCAATACCCGATTGCAATGGAAGGCGCTTTGAAATTAAAAGAGATTTCATACATTCATGCCGAAGCCTATGCCGCCGGTGAGTTAAAACACGGCCCGCTGGCACTGGTTGATCCGGAGATGCCAATAATTGCAGTAGTACCCAAAGATGGCCTGGAAGATAAACTCAAATCGAATTTGCAGGAAGTGATAGCAAGAAAGGGCAAAGTCTATTTATTTGCAGACCAGCAAGTAGATGCCAGTGATCTGGGGGAAAACTGCCAGATCATGAAAATACCATCTGTGGGTGCTGAAGTTGCGCCTGTTCTGTTTGCAGTGGCTTTGCAATTGTTTTCCTATTACGTAGCAGTACGCAAAGGTACCGATGTCGA
>JAOUKT010000083.1 GCA_029882395.1 Gammaproteobacteria bacterium | reverse complement strand
CATTATTAAACTTGGTGATGTTTGTTTTGCTGTGTTTTTCGCGAAGACTGAATCAGATTGCACGCCATTAAAAAGAGAAGTGCAGGCTGAGGCTCGGCGTTTAACGAATGCATTTAGCTTATGAAGCTTGTGTAATAGACGGCTGCCGATATTGTCTACACCATGCACTGGCTGTGCCAATGCAAAAGGCCGTCTAGCTGCAGAGGTACATACAGTGTGTTTTTACACGATAGTCATCATAAGCCATGCCGCTATCCAGCCACTGCCTGACTTGTTCGCAGGCCTCTTTTTTACCTAACGCTTCATCATTACTATAATAATATGCATATTGATGTCGAGCATCGTTTTTGCCTATTGCGATTAACTTTTCTTTGTCTATCATTAAGGCCAGCTGGTTTGTATTATTCTGATGCTGGCAGAAGTTTTCTGCGCCGTGTTGATCGAACAGTTGCCTGGCCTGGTAATTAAATTCTGCTTTACATAATGCCTGCGTTTTATACAGTTGTTTTAAAATAATAGTTTGCTGCTGATGCAGGCATTGTTTTATATTTTGTTGCGTGGCTTCAAAAAGCAGCTTTTCGTCAGGCTCTGTGAGCCGGTAGTTTTGATCATCTGCGCCAATGCTTAATTCACCGCTGGCCAGTTTATCTAAGTCCGCTGCACTCAGCTGGTTGATAAATTGTTGGAATGGGCTGCTCATGTTTAATTCTGCTCGGGTTGTATGGTGTCAGCTGTGAGGGTGTCATTTGTTTTTCAGTATTAAGTATTGTGTTGTTTGATGTTTAAAGCAGGTATGGCTTTGACGTTGTATGCTAGTATTTGATGGCTGATGCTATCTGGCGCTTGCCAGTCCTGTGTTAGAGCCTTGTGCAGTTGGCTGCTGTTCGAGGGAAAATATTGCTCAAAGGATTCATTGTTGGCAGATAACGGCATGGAGAAAGCTGAAATGCAAGAGGCTAAACCGCAGTCAGAACGGTTGGGTTTTTATGCTCGTTATAAAAGGCTGTCGACCAGCAAGAAAGTGATACTAATCGTATTCCTTGTCTGGTTGTTACAGGCTTTACCTAAATGGGCTGTGGTTATCATGGCTGATGGTGAAACATCGGCGAAAATTATGCGTTTTTTCTATACACCACGAGCGGATATAAAATAAGCAATAGCACATGCTGCAATGTTATGTCCTGGCTGCCTCATGAAGACGCAGAGGCTGCGCAACAAAACTTAAAGCTGAGACAATAATAGTATCATTAGTCAATCTATCAGCTTAACGATTACCTTGTCAGCGGCTTACTCACCGATGTTTTTTCCTGTAATGCCTGCGGTTAATACAAAACGCATCGCCTCGTCGCGGCTCATCTGTAATGGCCGCAGGTCACTGCGTGCAACCAGTATCGTGTAACCGCCTACCATATAGCTCATCGGCAGATAGACGAGTACACTCTCGCTATCGCGAAAAGACGGAGGCAGTCGTTTCGGGTCTTCTTGTGTCACAAAACCGATCAGCTGCATATTTTTTATGGTGACACATACCACTTGCCCCAGCCCCTTTTTCTCGGGTGAAAAAAAGTCGAAAAAGTCACGAAATGCGCGATAAACTGTTTTAATCAGTGGCAGGCGATAGAGCAGGTCCTCGCTCAGGGAGAAGAGTTTTCGCACCAGATAGGCGTTCATCAGCAGGCCGACAATAAAAACGAGTGTGACACCTGTAACCATAGCCAGCCCGGGAAAGTAGAGGTTCTCGGGAAGAATATAACGAAGTGTATTGCCCAGCAGCTGTTCGGAACTGATAGCCAGCCAGTAGAGCAAATAAATAGTCAGCACTACCGGTAGCAAAGTGATAAAGCCTGACAATAATGTTTTGCTTATGTACTTAAACATGACGAGCTCCTTTGGTTGTATAAGCCGTAGCGTGTGTATTTATCCTATATTTTAGATGCCAGAATGAAAAGAGGCGAAAAACAATAAAAGCGAATGTTAGCCGGCGGTATTTGTCGCGGCCCTGTGCTTAGGTCACTTTAAAAAAATAAAAATAAAGCATTAATCATGCATCAGCTGATAACGGATGCCAGTGTCTGGAGCTTGTCAACGGGAGGAGGGTATGTAAACTTTATTTTCGACACGGAGCACTTGTCGTTGAGAAGAAAAAGGAGGATTATATTAAAATACAGTGGTTAATAATGTTGCACTGAAATCAACAGCTAAGGTGCTGCAGCTTATTTTGATAACTACTTTTCTGACTAAGCTCAAGCCGGATTGCCTGAGTTGATGCATGAAAACCAGATAGTAGATCCGTAGCCGTATCAGGGAGGGTGTTATGTCGCTTAAGCCAGGCATATCTTCATTTGTTGGTTGTTTTTTAGCGTTTAGTTTTTTGCTATCGCATTCTGCTTCTGCAACTGACCAGTCAGAGCGGGGCATGCTCAGTGTCAAAGTTAAAGGCCTGCGCTCCAGTAACGGTACGGTTAGAGTCTCCCTTTACAATTCAGAAGAAAGCTACTCCAACCATCTCAAACCTTTTAAAGCCGCAGTACTGGCTATTACAGACCAGCAATGTGAATGGCAGTTACAAGACCTTGAGCCGGGCGACTATGCAATAAAACTGTTTCATGATGTAAATGGAAATGCAGAGCTCGATAGCAGCGTGTTCGGTGTGCCGAAAGAGCCGTATGGTTTTTCAAATAATGCCAGAGGCCGATTTGGGCCGCCCAGTTACGAGGCTGTCAAATTTAAAGTAGGAACAGCTACAGCCGTTCAGGAAATACTGGCTGAATAAGGAGGATATGATCATGCCTGTCTCAATTTTACTCCTGCTGATTGTGGGTATCTCTATTGTGATGTTTTTTTATCTCAGGCCATTGAAGTTTTATACCAGACAAGAGTGGTTAATCAGTCATGGTTTTATTATTGGCGGCCTGGTTCTAGTATTAGGCTGGATATGGATCAACCGAGAGCCGTATCAGGAAATAACGATGCTGATGGGAGGGATCTGGACCTTAGCCGGCGCTTTATGCTTTGTTGTGGGTTACATAGTTAAGAAAAAAAAGAGATGACTGGCAATCTTATATAATAAAAGGGCGGAGCAGGGTGCAAGCGTTGCGGCTGGTGTCAGGTTGGGTCGAGTCAAAAATAAAATCAGGTGCTAGAAAATGTGAATCATTAGTATTCGTATTTGTATAGTAGTAACCTTGCCCCGTTTTGAGGCGACCGCAAAAAAAACAATGAAAACAAAACATTACGCTATGCGACAGTAACTGAACACGAGCTGATCTTTAAAACACATGCACATTGTCGTGATGCTGGTTGGCTTATGTGCATGAAAATGAAACAGGCGCACGTCTACAATAAGAAAAAAGCGGCTGTTTATAAGCTTAAATATATTTATCTTATGGGCTTGTGATACTATAAATAATAGTCGTGACGATGAGTTCAGATTTATTCTTTAAACTGATTATCGGGTTACGATTCTGATGTCTGTAAAGACTATCGCCCTTGTTATATTCTTATATGGAGGTGTGGTATGAAAACAGTAATTACATTTGAGGCCGATTCCTCGGTCTACACAAATAGCAATCTGCTCACGTTCAGTGCGCCTTTCAGGTGGTTAAAAAAAGGCTGGCGCGATTTTCGGCGGGCGACTTTCCACAGCCTTAGCTATGGCACGTTTTTTGTTGCCATTGGCTGGTTGCTGGTTTATGTCGCACAGACCAATGGGGGGTATTTTCTGCCAACTCTCTTTATGGTGATGTTGCTTGTCGGCCCGGCTCTGGCATTCGGCCTATACGATGTCAGTCGGGAGCTTGAGCATAAGCACCGCCCTAGCTTTAGTCATGAGCGCAAGAAAGTGTTCAGTGAAATGGGTCACGAGTTGATGCTTTCACTGATGATGACGGTGATATTTATGTTCATCATTATCCTCGCCTCTCTGGTGACGAATATTCTTGCTATGCCATGGCAGGCGGGTGTCACTGCAGCACTGCCGATGTCTGATACGACGTTCTTAGTCGTCGCCGTTGTTTTTGCCGGCTTGTTATTTTCAGTCAACTCGTTTGCATTGCCTATGATACTGGATAAGGACGCCACTGCCGGTACAGCAACGACAACAAGCCTTAATGCGGTGTGGAAAAACAAGTCAGTGATGGCGCTATGGGCCTTGCTGGTGGTGGCGCTGATGGCTGTCGGCTTCGCCACTTATCTGCTGGCTTTCTTTATCATCATTCCGGTACTCGGCTATGCTAGCTGGCATGCCTACCGCGAAACGATTGTGATAGAGTAAACATTGTAAAGTTGTTGCGGGAGGATTGCCGGTGTTCAATGCTTAGTGTTTCGCTATGGGTTGGTTTGGCTTTATTTTATTATTCTATCAATGCTGCCGGGTTGACTTAAATTACCGGCCAGCTATTTCTCTTCTCCCCCTCCCTGTTACGGGGTACTGACTGAGCATTAAATAAAAGCGCTGCTTGACCTGGGTCAATGCAATACGCGCTCATGCATGCTATGTAGTTTTTATGTTAATTAAAACAGATGTTGGCTAAATTTAAATATAGAGTGAGGGTTTTAAATTAAAGTGAGTATAGAAGCAGGTTAAAGCCGGTTTTATAGTTAGATTAAGTTATTATTATATTTTATGAAAAATAAGTGTTTTGTTTATGGTGTTTAGGTTGTGTTTTATTGCGCCGTTTAACACAGGGAAATTGTATTCAGGAAAAGTAAAAGGAGATACTGATGAACAGACGGATGTGTTTTTTTAAGGGATGGGTTTATGTGCTTGCCGCTATAATGCTGGTGGTGATGGCGGCATGCTCAGAATCGGATAACGAAAAACAGAGAATCGCGGCACCGGAGAAACTTATAAAACTGCCTTCGGTTGAAACGGGCGGGGACATCGAGTATTTACAAAAGATATATCCGCAAAAACAATATCAGGAATTTATTGATAAGTTTGGTTATACCCCTGTTAAGTTTCCCACTAAAAAATCATACAGTGTCTATGGCAATGAGTTTGCGTCATATCACCAGAACATTGCCTGGAGTTCTGAAGGTGGTTTAAACAACCGATATGTCTCTGCCTGTGATATTGCAGTATGCGGTCTTGCCGCACCCATACATATCCCTGACGGTGAGCAAATTAAAGGTTTTAGTTGCCAGGTGCTGGATAACTCGGCAACGCATCCGGTGACAGTCAGATTGTTCTGGACACAAGGCGATATTTTTACGTATTCATCAACAGCGTGTACAGCGTCTACTACGACATCAGGTGCCAGTGCCGGCATACAAACTCTCAGCAATACAAGCTGCTCACTACCGGTCAATAATGCAAAGTTTGCCTATGGGATTCAGTTTCATACGGTGGCCCCTTATCAGTCATTATGTGAAAACGGCGGTAAAGAGTGCCGTATTTACCAGTGTAAGGTGAATTATTAAACTGAAATTTAAAATAATGAGGAAGCAAAATAAAGCTCTGCTGGTTTAAAAATATAACACCAGTCGCTTTAAGTGCGAATGCTCGTATCCTGTTTTCAGGGTGGTATGATTTAAATGTGGTGGCTAAGAAAATAGCCTGCTCAAGGATATAAGTTGTTTTTATAGTCTGTCCTGGCATGGTTCAGGACATGTTATCAACACACTGTAAGGAGACCACAGCATGGATATAAAAATCTGTCATCGAAATGTAATAATGTTACTGCTAGTCTTTGTGAGTTTAATGGCAAACTCATTTTATCTTCAGGCTGCAGAAAACCCCGCAATCTGGAAGCACAAAGTCAAAGGTAATTTCGCCACTGTGCTGGCTGATATCAAAACCGGTTTAGAATCGTCTCAGTTCATGATCACTGGTGAAGAAAACCTGTCTAAAGGACTGGAAAACAACAAACAGGTTTTCGGTGTAGATAAATGGAATACAATCGGCTTTGATAATGTAACTGCGGTGCATTTCTGTTCTATGGTGTTTAACCAGGAAGTGTTTAACATCAACATGGACTGGTCCATATTGTGCCCGTTTAAAGTGGTAGCGTATTCCATGAAAGCCGTGCCGAACCAGGTCACTATTATCACGGCCCGGCCCAGTTATCTCTTAAGGAAGGATCGCCACAAGAAAGCCAGGCAAATTGGAAACCGTATGGATAAACGCATCATTGATGCCATTATGTCTGGTGTTTCACCTTGACGACGCAGGCCTGATCAACAAGCTCAGACTCGGCATGGCGCTGTCCTGTCGAGTTTGACGCTTTTTTTGACTCTGCAGTAGCCTGATTCTAATGTGACTGGCAACAGCTTGAGTTGCTTTGTCATCAGCTGAAACGGTTTTTAACAGGATCTTTTATATTCATCGTTAAAGGCATCGGTGACAAACTGCCATCATTAGGATAGCATCTAGCAGCTACAGCGCTAATGCTGAATAGACGGGCTTACTATCGACTCATCACCATCAATTGAAATTATGTCTTCTTTTTATATTCGTTTAAAATCATCACGACTGTTCTGGTTTCTGTGCTTGCTGGTGCTGACAGTGCTGGCCGAAACAGTTTTACTAGCTGCATTTACCACCCATTTGCCAACAACGCTTTCATTTTTGCTGCTCGACAGGTTCGATTTCTTTCTTAAGCTGTTCACAGAGGCACCAGTCGACGCACTCACGCTTATCTTTGTCGACAGGCCGTTTATGGTTATCACGGCTATGCAGAAAGAAGCGGAAACGGCCATCTGGGAATTGCGATATTACGGTTATACACTGGTCGTTCATCTGTTTGTTGCTGCTGTTTTCAGTCATGTTATGAGTGGCCCAGAATGTGCCAGGCTCAACTTCAAAGCGTTTCCTCTTTTGGCTTCTGTGCTGTTGATTTTTTCTTCGTTGTTTTTGTATTTATCGAGTTGCTGCGCTGTCGGTGGCAACTGGGTATTTGAAACCATGCTGCTGGCAATACTGTTTAATCCTGTCACGGCTTCCGATGCGTTTATTGTGTTCTATGGCTTTATTGCTAGCGGATTTAACTGGCTACAAACCGCGTTGTCGGTACTCGCTGTCGTCATGATGTTCAATAAAAGTCGATTCAAAGCGGATGTCAGGGTTAATAAATAACCTGCTGTCGGATTTGTATCGACTCAGTCCTATCTAACAAAACAGGAATAAAGTCCATATAAAACAGCAATTTATCTGACTTGTCTTAAGGTGGTTTTGATGCTCTAAACCGCTCTGATAGTGAGTTAATTGTTTATTTGAAGCATGATAGCATCAGTATATTGCAATTTGTTAATATTCTAATGTTTTCTAACTTGATAGGTGTTTTATATGAGAGCTTTAATAGTAGGATTGGTATTATCATTGTCATCCTCGCTTGCCCTGGCAGAAATTGACGTCAATGCGCTAGCGAAAAAAAAGCAGACCCCTCAGGGTTTGTATCTGACGGCTAAGCAGGCATATGAAGAGAAGTCTGCCAGTCCTCAGGCGTCTTTGTTTATCGATGTGCGTACACGTGCAGAGCTTGAGTTTGTTGGCATGACAGACATGGTCGATGTGAATATCCCTTATATGGTGCATGATAAAGACAGCTGGAATGCAAAGAAAAAACGTTTTGTTAGTGAGCCAAACAGCAACTTCTCGGTTGCCTTTGATGATGTTGTTAAAAGCAAAGGCTTTAACAAGCAATCAAAAATCATTGTTATGTGCCGCTCGGGTAGTCGCAGTGCAAAAGCTGCCAATCTGTTAAGCCAGTTGGGTTACCAGAATGTATACAGTGTGGTTGATGGTTTTGAAGGCGACAAAGCCAAGACGGGGCCAGCCAAAGGTCACCGCAATGTAAACGGCTGGAAAAATTCAGGCTTACCCTGGAGCTACAAGTTGACAGTGGCAAAAATGTATTTTGAAGAATAAGTTAAGGCTTTACTTCTTGTGAAAAGCGGCGGTGACAAATAGCGTTATTTAATAATTGCGTTTGCCACCGTGTCTTTTTATTAGTATCTATAATCGCAGCGCATTTTTTCTGTATGCGCGTGTCTCTATAAGCCTGACGACTCGCGCCAGACTCGCTGCAGAAAAACGGCTGAATTGATTTTTCAGCGACAAGCTCCGTGTTGTCTGATCTTGTCATATCACTTATTAAATATTTCTATCTTCAATGACTGTGACAGCTTCAGTTAGTCACCTTGTCAGCTTATACGACTAGCAGCTTACGTTAACTGACTTTTTGAGACTCGGAAGAAGCACAGGCTTATCTATCATGCTCTGCATCAATAATGCACAGTTGCTGATCATATCCCGACTGCCAGCCATGCTAATGTTTTTTATCAATTTAAGCCGTGACGGAATCTTTTCCGGGATCTTTTATCAGCTTTCGTTTACGCGCCGCGGCCGATGGCATAGCCACAACATTCATTTGGCGGGCAAAACACCTTACAAACCAGATTAAAGCTTTTGAGATGAAAACACACGCCGGTTAAAGTTTTACCAATGTCACCTCAATGGTTTATAGTTAGGCGCAATTAAAAAAATGTGGCAGCTGGCAAGCCTGAACAGTTAGCTGACAGGCAGCGGCTGATTCGCATTTTTGACTTAAACCTAAACAATAACGAGAAAATATGACTGATAGCACGACGCCGGATAAAACAAACACCCCG
>JAOUKT010000037.1 GCA_029882395.1 Gammaproteobacteria bacterium | reverse complement strand
ATAACAGTGCCGCGACCGGTTTCCATAATGGTGGTGAGTATGCAATCGGCGCCGACTATCTGTTGCAGTCGGGTGATCTCTATCAATATACAGGCACCGGCAGCAGCTGGAGCTGGCTGCATATTGGTTCGGTCATCAGCGCCGTCAGTGGTAATCAGGCCGAGTTCAGTATACCGCTGGCCTGGCTGGGTAACCCGGTAAGTCTGCAGCTGTTTTTGCTGGCTGAAAATGTCGCCTATAGCGGTGGCAGTACAGAAGATTATTACCCGGATGATGTATTAAATGCTGCTGCGAGTCTGCGCTTCTTTAGTTACGGCCTGTAATTAAAAAATAATTCTGTTCGTGTTGCACGGCTGGATAGCCAGTGATTTTCTTTCCCCTTATTAAACTGACAGTAAATAATGCATAAGCTGTTTGCTCTTGCTAACGGCGCAGGTGTCTGTGTTTTTATTGGCCATGAATCTAGCGGCTATCACTGTAATGATTGGGTACCTGACAGAGTCAGGATAAAACTGTATGAGAACAATAAAAATTATTGATATAGCTAGCTGACTTTTATTTACTTCATTTTTAGCACCTGAGAAGAATTGAAAGTTAAAAAAACGCATAAAGTCTGCTTATCAATGGATGGTATCAAGAAGACGGCAAGTGGCTTTTTTTTCAATACAAAATGTTCACTATAGATCGATCAGGGATAAATATTTTTCTATGCTGGTCTGTGCAATACATTTCGCACGCATTTTATGCGCCTGATTATTTTATATTATTGGCTAAGTTTGAGGTGCTGAAAAGTCGTCCAAAACTTTTACACTAAATATATTTCTTATGATTTAAAATTAAATTAATATTAAAATAGTGTTGCAAGAATGGTAATAAAGCTGCATTTTATCTAGCTTGATATTTGTGTGTTATATTTTTAATCTAAGGCCGGTTGAGGCAGTTTTTTTCATTTAAATATCTTGCAATAGTTTGAATGAAATGTCAGGGTGTTCAGTAATCAAAGCGCCCGAATAAAAAAGCAATGGTTCTTTAGTATGACAAAAAAGCGGCCAGTGTGAAACGTAAAGTGCGTAATGTTACAGAGAACGGGAGGGCTCTGTTTTACCAGAATGACTCATCAATGTTTCTGAGTAGCTTCTGGATACAAAGCGGGTATTTGAAACAGCCAATTGTTTTTCTGTATTGGTCAGTTAGGGTCTCGTTGTTGGTTGTATTTCAAATACTATAAGGGAATGAATAGTATTGGGGTATTTATGGATATGATGTTAAGAGTTAAGGAAGCTGTTTACATCCTGATGTTATCGGTGATTGGGAATCTGCATTTAACCTCAACGGCAAGAGCGGCTGAGCAACTGTCGCCGTGGATGGTTTACTATGGCGCCAATGCCTCTGCCAAAGTCTTTGAACCCTATAAGCTGGTTATTCTTGACGGCGAAAACCACTCGCTGGCAGCGCGCCTGGTAGACAGGGGCAAAACAGTTCTGGCTTATCTGAGCCTGGGTGAAGTTGAGAAGAACCGCCACTGGTTTGCTGCCGTCAAGGCTGAAGGTCTGTTGCTGATGGAAAACCGTAACTGGCCGGGTAGTTTTTATCTCGATGTGCGTGATAACCGCTGGCAAAGCCGTGTGATAGAAGAGCTGATCCCGGGTCTGTTACAGCGTGGCTTTGACGGCATCTTTCTGGATACTCTGGATAACCCGGCGGAGTTAGAACGCAAAGATGCTAAAAAATACCGGGGCATGACCGATGCAGCAGCCCGACTGGTTTTGACAATTCGCCGGCACTATCCTGAAATTAAAATCATGATGAATCGCGGTTATGAGATTCTGCCCCGGGTCGGCGCCGCGATCGATATGCAGCTGGGAGAATCGGTTTTTTCTACTTACCATTTTAAAACCGGCAGATACGGTTTTGTCGACACTCAAGATTATCAGTTACAGCTCAAATGGTTGCAGAACGCGGCCAAAAAATTCCCCAGGCTCGATATATATACTCTGGATTACTGGAATCCAGAGGACACAGAAGGTATTGCCAGGCTTTATGAAGAAGAGTACCGCAACGGATTTATTCCTCTGGTTTCTACAATTGCACTGGATCAAATTGTTGCAGAACCTGCGGGCATAAAACGACAGTAAATTAGTAAAAGAGAATCAGGTGGTTAATTGGCTATGTCTAATTGGACGATGATTTTTCGATTATTTTTAAATGCGAGAGGTCGCTTTCAAGCCCCATGCTTGATTGTCTGTCGCGGTTTTCTGGCGGTCTGTGTTTTGATCAGCAGTGGCCAGCTGCTAGCAGCGAGTTCGAGCGTGCATACTGTGCCGCGCACTGTGCTTGCCTTCTATGACAGCGAGCTAGACGGAGGTACTGCAGATACAGAGGTGCACAAGTCGGCAGAGATGTCACTGAATCATCTGGGGCTGGTTGTTCATTACCAGGATATTCATCGCCCCCTTCCGGATAAAAAAGCGATGGCAGACGTCAGGGGGGTTCTGCTCTGGTTGCACTGGGATACGATGCCTGATCCCAATCAGTTTCTGCGCTGGCTTATCAATCAAATGCGGGCAGGCAAGCGCGTTGTCATCATGGGCTTGCACGCCTTTGAAAACTCCCGTAGTGGGCAACTGTTGACGGCTGATCCCGAACTTATCAATCAGTTCTGGTCGGATTTTGGTTTGACTGAGACAGCAGAGTGGATGACGGTTAATTATAATATTCAGATTCAATCCACAGATAAACAAATGACCGATTTTGAGCGTTCATTAAAAGGACTGTTGTTACCATTTCCTGTAAAGACAGTCAGTGGCAGCGGGCTAAAGTCTTATCTGAAAGCTTATCAGCGCGGGCGTGAAAAGCGGCTGGCCGATCTCATTGTTAGCGGTCCGAAAGGCGGTTATGTCGCGCCTGGTTACAGCCTGATATCATCTCGCGATGGCAAACAGCGGTTCTGGTACCTGAACCCGTTTCGCTTTTTCAGGCAGGCTTTTGCAACCGATGATTTACCAAAAGCGGATACCACTACCTTGTCAGGCCGGCGCATTTATTATAGTCATGTTGATGGTGATGGCTGGCGCAGCCTTTCCCTGGTGCCGGGTTACCGGGAAAAGAAAAAATCAGTGACGGAAGTTTTGTTGCGCGAAGTTTTCCTGAAATACCCTGATCTTCCGGTGACGGTTTCGCCTGTCGCAGCTGATCTGGACTCGAGCTGGTTTGGCACAAAAAAAAATCAGGCACTGGCGAAAGAAATATTTGCTTTGCCCCATGTAGAGGCCGGCAGTCACACCTTATCCCACCCTATGGACTGGTCTTTCTTTGAGCATTATGACGCAGACAGTGAACGCGCGTATTTACATTTATATCCTGAAACGTATGACACTCTGGCGTATCAGCAAACTCAAACAGAAATAAAAAACTCACGGGCTGGGGCTTCAGATACTAAAACTTCAGCTTTAGACTCGAGCCTGAAATCAGGCTCACTATCATTATCAGGCATCAAGCAGAAGCTGAAAGAAGCCTATGAAATTCCTCGCGCTTACTTTAAAGGGCTGTTTAAACTTGAAGAGGAAATACAGGGTTCAATCGATATTATTCAAAGATACCTGCCTGCAGGCAAACGAGTTGAGTTGCTGCAATGGTCAGGTAACCTGCCATTCTCTGCCGCGATTAAGCAAACGCGCGTTGCGGGTATACGTAACCTTAATGGCGGTGATACGCGTTTTGACAGAGAGTTCGATTCCTATGCCTGGGTTTCGCCCATCGGACGCGAAGTGAATAAGCAGCGACAGATATACGCGTCCTCCAGCAATGAAAATACCTATACACGTCTGTGGACAAGCCGGTTTTATGGCTATGGCTATCTTGAAAAAACCTTGCGGGCTACTGAAACCCCCTGGCGCATTAAACCGATTAATGTCTATTACCATAATTACAGTGGCGAGCGCCTTGCGAGTTTAAATGCCTTACATAAAAACTTTGCTTATGCGCGAAGTCAGTCGATTGCCCCTGTTACAGCGAGCCGTTTTGCCGCTATAGCGGATGGTTTTTTTAGCACGGTGTTCGAACACATCGGTAAGCGTCAATGGCGGATTAAAAACCGGGATCAGCTGCAGACGATTCGTTTTGATCATGCAACATTTGATGCTGTGGATTTTAAGCGATCAAAAGGCGTTATTGGCCAGTCTCATCTGCATGGCAGTCTTTACGTGCAACTTGATCCTGTTGTATCTGCACCGGTCATTGCGCTCAGAAAAATCAAATACAGCGACAGGCAGGCGGATGCAAAGCGGCCTTATTTAATCAGTGGTCGCTGGTGGACGGACAATGTTGAATTAACAGATAAAGGTTTTCAGTGTCAGGTGCAGGGGTTTGGTGCCGGCAATATGCATTGGTATATGCCCGACTCCGGGCAATACCGAATCAGTGTTGAGCTGGCCAATGGGCAGACACGGCAATGGCAAACCAGCGTTGGAGACAATCACTGGTTACAGGTTGTGTTAGAAGAGGCACCGGTCAAAGCCTTTTTTATTAGCGTTGAAAAGCTGCAGGAAGCAAATGCAAGTTCATAAAATAAAATTTGTGCTGTTATTGGTTGCCGGGGTAAGCAGCAGTTTTCTTCTGGTGCCGGGTAAGCAGGAACGGGCGTTGATGTTTATGCAGGACCGGCAGTTTAAACAGGCAGAAAATCTCTATAAGGAATTGCAAGATGAAAACAACGCTATCCGCAATAATCTGATACCGCTGACGAGAATATACCAGGGCAGGGGAGATATGCTGCCACTGATCCGGATGTATGAGGTTTACCTCAAACAAAATCCGGATGATATCGAGGTCTGGGAAAGGTTATCAAAGCTGTACCATGAAGTGCAGATGCCTTATGACCAGATTGAGGCGCTTGAACGCATAGTCAAAAAACAACCCAGTCTCGATCGTTACAGTGAGTTAGTCAGCTTGTATGACGCCACGGGCATAAAAGATCAGCGATTACTAACGGCGCTGACAGAGCTCATCAGGCTGGATCCGCAACGCGAAGCCGATACCCGCGATTTAATTCTGTTGCAGGCGGCAACAGGCAGGCTGGCTGAGGCGGGCAAAAATATGGATGCATACGTCGCGCGTTTTTCAGAAAACATGGATGATGAACTGGCTGAATTACGTTTACGTTTATTATTATTGTCCGAGCGGATAAAGGATGCCTTCGACTGGTCGCAACAATGGCTGCAGAAACAGCCGTCGGCTTCACTGCGTCATCTGGCGCTGTTATACAGCGGCGGGTTGAACAGCAATCTGGATCTGGCATTAGATAAACAGGCGACTGTCGACCCTGCAAAAATGCCAGCCTGGCTGGTGAGTGCTGTGATGAACGTCGGCTGGGAAAGCGATAAACTGAAATTTCTGGAGCGTTTTGTCTCGCGCCTTGGCGAAAATATTGTCAGGCAATACCCGGTGATTATGGCCAGGCTGGCATTAAAAAAAGGCGATAAAAAAAGCCTGGAAAAATGGTTTGCCATGGCAAAAGCGAAACAGGATCTGACAGTGCGCCAGCAATTCCAGTTGATGACCTTGTACTTCATGTCTGCCAGGCCGTCTGCCGGCCTGGCATTGTTGTCAGCGCTGGTGGAGAAAGCGGATATTCCGGCATCACTATGGCTTCAGTCGCTGCCATTAATTTTAAAGTCAGGGCGTATCGAAGAAGGCCTGGCCGTGTTTCAATTGCTACGCGAGCGCAGAAAAGAACATAGCATTAATGAAGCATGGGCATTATTGGCGGCGACAGCAGGAAAAACTCAGGCGGTTACGAAATGGCTTGAGGCTGAGGCGGACAGAAAACTCTCGCGCCGAATGCTGATCGATATGTATTATGCCGCGGCGGACAGGTCTGATTATAAACTGGCAGCGGTGGTGGGAAAACGACTGTACTCTGAGTATAAAGGCGCAGATGAGGTGCGTTTACTGGTCGGCGCGCTGCTGGGTATAAAGCAGGCTTCGGCTGAAATAAATAAACAAATAGTGGCGCTACTGGGAGTAAGGTTGCGTACTGAGACGCTGTCCCGGGAGGAGCGCCGGGCGTTGGCATTTCAGTTATTGCAAGTCGGCGCCAAACAAGAGGCGGCAGAGGAATTTTTGCAGCTGGCTGAGGCTGAAGGTCCGGATGGCCAGAACCTGCAGCAGCTGCTTTATATTTGGGGGCCGATGCCGGGTGAAAAGGCGCTTGACTGGCTTCAGGCACGGTCAAGAAAATCGCCCACTGGCCAGCTGGCAGGGTGGTGGCAGCATCTGCTGCAGGCGGGTGGCAGTGAACGGGTCGCGGCTATGACATCATCTTATATCGGTGTGGATATTCCTGCTGAGGCCGAGGATGTTTTGGTGCATGCCTTAACCCTTACGGGTGGGGGCGACGCATTAGCCCTGCAGCTGCAGACACAGGCTAAAAAGACAGACGCCAGTATACGCCTGGAACAGCTGGCTGTTATTGCCGGCAGTGCCGGTCTGGCCGAAACGGCAGAGGCAATCTGGCAGCGACTGTTGGATCTTCAGCCAATGAATACAAAAGCAATGAAGGCATTAGGCATCGCGGCTTTTAACCGAGGTGAGATGCCAAAAGCTGAAACCTTATTAAGCCAGGTGCTGCGCTTATCCGCTGCTGACTGGGAGAGTAGCTTTTATCTGGGCGAAGTGTTTTTGGCTGACGCACGTCAATCAGAGGCGCGCTCATCTTTTGCAAAAAGCCTTCACTTTATTGAAACTGATAGCGATACATCAAAGAGAAAACGCATTGCCAGAGCCTATCTTTTGTACCGGCTTGGCAAGATAGACGAATCGATGAATCGATACGAGACGTTGATAGCCGCCTACCCTGAGGATCTGGATTTGAGGGCGGACTATTCCGCTATGCTGATCGCTGAGGGGCGTCTGGAACTGGCAAGTCATCTTCTGGAGCGGCAACGATGAAGCTCTGGGCTCAGGAAATAAAACTGGCCGCGTACATCGGCCTGATTTTAATTGTAACGGCGGCCTTTTCATTAATAACAAAAGCGGCTTATGCGGCCAGCTATAGCGTAAAGATAGCGCTGCCGGATGCCGAACTTATTTTAAATTTCGATCGCAGCCCGGGCTATAAGCTACATCATTCACAGCAGACTCAGGTTATTGAGTTTGATCACGCGCTTGATTTGCCTGAGCTGCAGCCGGCGTTTAAAAAACTATCCGCCTGGTTGCAAACGCTATCGGCAAGTTACGATGCTATGTTATTGCGGCTTCAGCCTGGCGTGACAGTGGCGTTAACGGTTAACGATAACAGTCTGCATATTTTATTAAAAAGTGACCGCGAAAAGCATTCGCCTGTCAGGGCCCCGGCTAAATCGAGCCTGGCGCTGGAGCGGGTCGCCGCGTTTCTCAAAATGGAGTCGGGCCAGCCGTCAGTGGCAGCGGCAGATTTACGAGCACTGATAGAACACTATCCGAAGCAGGCTCAGCTGCTGCTCGATATGGCCAGTGTAGAGCAAAGATTAGGTCGCTGGCGAGAAGCCTTGGCCTTATATGAGCGCGCCGAAGTGTTGATGCCGTATTCATCAATCATAAAACAGTCGAAAGCAAGCTTACTGCGAGAGTATGGCAGCAGGCTCGGTACAGAAGTGATCTACAGCACAGTGGGTAGTCAGGATACTCAGTACATCACAACGCTACAGGCACGAAAGCTGATGACTAACGGATATGTCTGGTCACTCGATTATCAACGCCGGGATGCTAAAGAGGAGTTTGATATCCGCCACAGCAGTGGTGAGATAAAAGCCTTCGAAGGTGAAAGGCATCATCTGAGCTTAGGTCTGGAGAGCGCTTTGAATTCAGGGCAACAGATATTATCTGTCTTCGCTGGCGCAAAAGAACCGGGCCTGGGATGGGCTTATCTGCATGCCGGTGATTATGGCCAAAGCGCAATCGAAGTGGCGTGGACGCAGCCCTGGTATGAAATCCCGGAGGCACTGGTCGGTTATGGTTATCAGCATCGTCTGGCGCTGAGTCATACAAAGATATTTTGGCGGCAGTTTAGCCTGTCATCAGATATTTCTTTTAATCGTTACGGCCTGGAGGGAGTCGATGATGCCGCAAAAAGCAACCGCCTTCAGCTGTATTCACGCTACTGGTTTGTAAAGCCAGGAAGCGGTTTTTCATTTGGCTATGCGCTGGACTGGGAAGACGTGTTCTATCATGCAGAGCGTGAGGATGCGATGGCGAATGTGTTTATGCCTCTGCCGCTGGCGAGCCGGGAATTGCAGGTTATGGACTGGGGCTGGAATAACAGGCTGATGAATAAATTGTTATTGGCGGTACAGCTTGGTTATGAATATGAGCGCAAACGCGAAACCAGTGCGCCGTTCGGGCGTATAACACTGAACTACCAGCCTGATTCAGGCTTTGAGGCGAGTGCAAATATTCAGACCGGGCTGTCTAGTTACCGTGGCGGGGAGGATGAATTTGTGAATGTTGGCGGCAGTATTATCTGGTTTTTTTAATGCTGACGATGAGTCGTTGCAACCGCCAGTAAAAAATAAGCCTATTTTATGCAAGTGACCATGAGTTTCTGACTATGAATAAGATGAGGGATGTGCATCACAATTTAATACCGGCGGAAGCTTTGCGTGTGCCGGATGCATTGGTGAGCCAGCCAAAGCAGCAAGCCATGGCATTGCTGGAAGTTGTCGTGATCCTGGCGGCAACGCTGGTGCTTGATTATTTTTTCTTTGGCGGGACCCGGTTTCGTCAGATTGAACCGCACCCGTATTGGGTGCTGGTGCTGCTGATGAGTGCGCAATACGGCACGCGCACAGGTCTGATCACGGCACTGGCAGCGAGTCTGGTATTGGTGCTGGGTAATGTGCCGGATCGCGCGCTGGAACAAGATCTTCATCAGTGGTTTTTTATGTTATTTAAGTTACCGATACTCTGGCTTATAGCATCAGTGATTATCGGCGAAATAAGTTTCCGTCATATCAATGCCAGCATGCACCTGAACAGGCAGTTAGAGGATTATGCACAACGACAGGCGACGCTTTCGGATTCATTTGACGAGATAAACGAGATCAAAGAAAAGTTAGAAATTCGTCTCGCCGGGCAATCGCGCACGATTCGTAAAACCTTAAAGGCCGCCAGGGAGATGGAATCTCTGGAGCCACGGCAGGTGCTTGAGCGGGCACAGAATTTGATTGCCAGCATGTTAGAGCCGGACAAGTTTTCAATTTATCTGTTAGCGGATGATCAGCTTCAGCTGGCATTCGAACATGGCTGGACTGAAACGGATAATTTTGTGCGCGACTTTGATAGCGAGAGCCCTTTATTTAAATCGGTGATCAGGGAAAGAAACGTTCTGTGTATCGCTGACCCTGCCGATGAAGCCGTTCTGAAGCAACAGGGTTTGTTGGCCGGTCCGCTAATAATGCCGGAGAGCGGAGAGCTGTTTGGAATGTTGAAAATTGAACAACAAAGTTTCTCCCAGCTTTCCCTCAATACAATAAAAGATTTTAATTCTATACGGGAATGGATTGGTGCTGTTTATGCCAAGTCGGTTCAGCCCAGCTAGCATCATCGGCATGGCCATGATCAGCTGAAGCGGGGGATTGAAAACGGTTTTTTTGTCAGAGAAGGCTTTAAAAAAGGAACTTTTTAACGACACCAGGCTGTGGTTTTATCTGTGTGTTGCGTTCACTGTTTTATCGCGCTTGCTGCTGTTAATAAACACTGCGTGAAGAGGGAGTCGAAATGCTAAACAACAGACTCAGTTATTTTATGGAAAAAATACAGGGCATTAAGTCGCGGCCAGCGGCGAGAAATTATTGCCTGTTAACAATGATGTTGATATTGCTGCTGGTGACAGAGCTCGACCTGTGGCTGCTCTCGATCTGGGCAGAGGGAGAGCTTGCGTTTCTGCTGGTATTGCTGCCGCACTTTCTTGCCAGTAGTCTGTTTCTTTTGCATGCCGTTTTCTGCCGCTTACTGGATCAGGGCTGGGGGTTTTCAGCACTGACGTTTCTGATGGTGCTGGTACTGGGCCCGCTCGGTGCAGCGGGCATGGTCATGAGCGCCTTGTTTTATATTATGTATCGCAGCACAGCAACGCCGTTTGAGATTTGGTATAAAGAAATCTTACCCGAGCAAACAACAACGCCAGAGGAAATGCTGATCGAACGGCTGCGTGCATGGAGCCAGGAGACAGAACAGCAACATCGCGAACTGGTGCCTTTTACTGATGTGTTAATTTCTGGATCAATATCGGAAAAAGAGACGGCGATTGATCTGATGGTGAGAAATTACCATCCGATTTTTGCCCACGCCTTGAGGGCTGCTCTTGCTGACTCATGCAATGCGGTGCGTGCTCATGCGGTGGCAGCCATCACCAAAATTGAAGAAGTATTTCTGGCGGAAACATTGTTGCTGGAACGCCTGAAAAACAAGCACCCCAATGATTTCGAAAACCTGCTGGCGCTTGCAAGGCACTATGATAACCATGCTAACGCCGGCCTGGGAGACAGCGCGAGTCAGATTGAATACCGGCACAAAGCCGAAGCCCTGTACCGGCACTTGCAGGAACTGCGCCCGGATGATGAAAGCATTGACTGGGCGCTGGGACGTTTATTAGTGCGTGATAACCGGATAAGCGAAGCATCCGATATCTTCGAAGGCGCTCTCAAAAAGTCGGGCGGTGTTGTTGATCCGCTGCAAAGAATCTGGCACTGGGAGTGCTTATATAATTTGCAGCGCTTGACAAATCTGCGCGAGGAAATACGTCATCATCAGCGCCAGATTCCTGCCGGTTCTGATCTGCCGCAGTCATTGCTGGACAGTATTGAATTATGGAGAAACGATAAGATTGATGCTGAGGCGATAACAGAATGAAAACTGTTGGCAAAAATATTATGAGCGAGTTAGTACATGATGTGAAATGTGCAGAAATTTGTCTGATACTGGAAGGCTCCTATCCTTATGTTGCGGGCGGGGTTTCTAGCTGGGTGCATGATCTGATACAGGCGCAGTCGCATCTGACTTTTCACCTGCTGATACTGGTGGCCCCTGATAGTGAGAAAAAACGGCGCTATTCATTGCCGAAAAACGTAGTCGGCACGACGGAAATTACCTTGCAGCGCCTGCCAAAAGGCGTAAAAAAACTACACCATGCAGAGCAAATAATGCAGCAAATCGAACAGCTGCTGAATGATCTGACCTACGATGCTGATTTAGATGATCTGGCTTCTTTGTTGCGAATTTCTTCGCCACTGAGACAGCAGCTGGGAAAACTTTTTCTGCTCGATTCTGCGACTGCCTGGCAAATGTTGCTGCGCATGTATCGGACGGGATTCAGTCGCTGTTCGTTTCTTGATTATTTCTGGTCTTGGCGAGGTCTGCTGGGGGGCATGTATTCTGTGATTTTAGGCGAGCTGCCGCAGGCCCGTGTCTATCACGCTGTGTCAACAGGTTATGCCGGTTTGTATTTAGCCAGGGCCAGGCTTGAAACGGGGCGCCCGGCGATGGTAACGGAACACGGTATTTATACCACCGAGCGTTGCATAGAAATTGCTATGGCCGACTGGCTTCACGAAGAGGATAAATTTCGAAGCATGAATGTTGATAAGTCTCGTCGTGACTTACAGGATATGTGGATGCGCACTTTTAAAAACTATTCCCGTATTTGTTACGAGGCGTGTGATCAGATCATCACGCTGTTTGAAGGTAATCAGAGCTCACAGTTACAAAACGGTTCGGTTGCTGAGCGTATGAGCGTGATACCAAATGGCATTAACTACGAATATTTTTCAAAGATGGCGCGCAGCAGCTCAAAAGAAAAATTTGTGGTCGCTTTAATAGGCCGGGTGGTACCCATCAAGGACGTGAAAACCTTTATTCGCGCGATAGCCCAGGTCCGCGAGTCGCTGGCGGATGTTCAGGCCTATATGATAGGGCCTTATGATGAAGACCCTGAATATTATGACGAATGTAAAATGCTGGTGCGTTATCTCGGTCTGGAAAGTTGTTTTACTTTTACAGGCAGTGTTGATCTTGCACAGTGGCTGACTCGTATTGACCTGATCGTGCTGACCAGTATCAGTGAAGCGCAACCATTAGTTATTCTTGAGGCCGGCGCTGCCGGTATACCCTGTGTCGCAACCGATGTCGGTGCGTGTCGTGAAATGATTGAAGGCGACAAACGCGAGTCGCCGGCACTTGGCAAGGGCGGCATGATTGTGCCTTTGTCGAGTCCGTCGTTAACGGCGCAGGCGATTGTTCAGTTATTGTCTGAGCCCTTATTGCTGCAACACTGCGGCAGTATCATTCAGCAAAGAGTTCGCCTTTATTATAATAAAAATGACCTTGATGAAACCTACCGGGGTTTATACGAAAAATATTGCAGTTACCCCAGCGTGCAACACATCAAAGAAGAGGTGGCGTAATGGCGGGTATCGGTTTTGTACTGCGCAAGTTATCACAGCGGGGTGATCTTAGCGGTGTGGTAATGAGTTTTCTTTATGCTTCTGTGATCTCCAGTGGTCCCTGGCTGTTTACGATTATGAGTCTGGGTTTGTTGGTGTTAATTGGAAACCAGTTTCTGGCGCTGGCAGAATTATCCGAATTCCGCATTATTATTATTTATAACTTTGCCTTTTCACTCGTTTTTTCGGCGCCGGTCTTTATGGTGGCGACACGTTTTCTGTCTGACCTGATTTATGCGCGGAATGTATCAGCTGCGCCGGGACTTTTGCTTGGTGCGTTGATGTTGTTGTTCGGTCTGCAGGCACCAATAGTGATCATTTTTTATCTTTATTATGCAGATCTGACACCCTGGGTGCAGCTCGTTGCGGTGACAAACTATTTTCTTATAACCGGTATCTGGCTGGTCAGTGTGTTTATGTCAGCACTCAAAGAATACGCCGCTATCTCCCGAACATTTGGTCTGGGCATGCTGATCGCTTTGGCCTGTACAATGCTGCTGGCACCTTATTTTTCCATAGCGGGCATGTTGATGGGCTTTAACCTCGGCCTGGCGTATATCTTTTTTAACCTGATCGCGAGAGTATTGGCCGAGTACCCGGGCACGCCCCGGCAGCCGTTTGCATTTTTGCGTTATTTTAAATCGCATTGGGAAATCGTGCTGTCTGGTTTTGTTTATAATCTGGCTATCTGGGTGGATAAGTGGATTATGTGGTTTTCACCGCAACGCGATGTTCACCAGAGCGGCCTGGTTTCCTATCCGCATTATGATGGTGCCATGTTTCTTTCTTACCTGACTATCGTGCCTGCCATTGCGGTCTTTACCATCGCTATAGAGACCCGTTTTTTTGAACAGTACCTGCGTTTTTATCAGGATATTCAGAACCATGCCAACTACGAGCGAATTGAAAAGAATCACCGGCAACTGTGGGCAGGTATTATCGCCAGTGCCAGAAATATTATCATCTTGCAGCTGACGATTGCGCTGGGGGTGATTTTGTTAGCACCGCTGATTCTGCAGTCGGTGCAGGCCAGCTCGATGCAGTTAAGCATGTTTCGCTTTGGTGTGCTCGGCGCCGCGTTCCATGTGTTCACAATGTTTTTGATGATAGTGTTGTCTTATTTTGATGCACGTTTAAAAGTCCTGACGATTGCGCTGGTATTCCTGTTTGCAAATTCGCTAATTACCTGGGCCAGTTTGCATTTAGGTCTGGCCTGGTATGGCTGGGGTTATGCAATGGCTGTTATAATCAGTTTTGCAGTGGCTTATGTAATGCTGGTGCGCCATCTGCAGCAACTGCCCTACCAGACCTTTATCATCAGAAATGAATCGGTGAAGTAAAAAAGCCGGCCGATAAACGAGTTAATGGCCGCTGCAATCTGAACAGGCTTGATGTCATCGATGGCGCGGCTATTAGCGCCAGTCATTATCTAAATAGCATTGAGCCGGTACGGCAGCTTAAGGCTTCCAGTATTTATAACCCGCCAGTTGCCGGCGTATCATTTCTGGTGCACCGGCAGCTATAAATTCAACTTCCAGCGGAAAATCATCTTCAGTCAGATCCCACGCATTCATGCTGATTTTGCAGGCTTTAAAACTGACCCCGCGGTTAGCCAGTTTGGTGAGCATTTGCGCGGCACGTGAATTTTGAGTGAGCGCATGTATACCATCTTCATACGCGACGACGACAATTTTTAATTTGTTTTCACCGATCTCAGACAGTACCTTGTCAATCTGAAAAAAAGTTTTCATGTGTGCATAGTTGTCGCTGCTGCGTGTTAACTGCACGACTATCTGGTGTGTGTCTTTAGCCGTAGCGGCAAAAGCAGAAAAACTGCTGACTGATATGCAAAGTAAAAACAGGCTCTGAAATAACGTCTTCATGGTAAAACTCCTCTGGCTTGCCGGTTGGCAAGGTGATTGATTTAGTTGTACAGCAGGGCGAGCGACTGTTGCCTTTGAGCTGTCGGCGCAGCCGCCTGCTTTTTCGGCTGTTGATCGCCGTTTGCCGTTTTCATATTAATAGTAGCACTGCCATGCACTCGCTCTTAGTATGGCGAGAATAAAGACGATTGATGTCTGGCTCGGCAATGGGCTTTGTTTTACGAGGTGTCGCGGCGGTGGCGATAAAGCCGGATACATAGCCCGGCGTGCTGGCAGCTGCACAGCGACAAACGATAAATTTACTAAGCCTATGAAATAGCATGTTTTTTTCTTAAAAGCATATTGATTTGGTGAATACAATAACCCTGTAGTCGGCTACAGGGTCAAGATAGTGTGATTGATTTACCTGATCATAATTGAATTTTGATTAAAAGTAGATCGACTGTGATAAAATCAGCGGTCTGTTGGAAGAATTTAAGGTTGTTATGGCTCGCAAGCTGTATATAAAGACGTTCGGTTGCCAGATGAACGAGTATGACTCAGCCAAAATGCGTGATGTGTTGGCGGATTCACATGGGTTGCTGCAGGTGTCTGAAGCCAGTGAGGCGGACGTATTGTTATTGAATACCTGTTCGATTCGTGAAAAAGCTCAGGAAAAAGTCTTTCATCAGCTGGGCCGCTGGAGAAAACTGAAAGATAAAAATCCTGACCTGATCATCGGTGTGGGTGGCTGTGTTGCCAGCCAGGAAGGCAAGGTGATCCGTCAGCGTGCGCCTTATGTTGATCTTGTCTTTGGCCCGCAAACCATCCACAGGCTACCGGCACTGCTCAGTGAAGTTGAGAAAAAACGCAATCCGGTGATGGATATCTCCTTTCCTGAAATCGAAAAGTTTGATTATTTGCCAGAACCTAAGGCAGAAGGCGCGACCGCGTTTGTGTCTATCATGGAAGGCTGCAGCAAATACTGTACATTTTGTGTTGTGCCGTATACACGGGGCGAGGAAGTCAGTCGCCCGTTTGATGATGTGTTAGCTGAGGTTTCCAAACTGGCTGCACAGGGTGTCCGCGAAGTAAACTTGCTGGGCCAGAATGTCAATGCCTACCGGGGTGAGATGAGCACTGAAGATGGCAGCGGCATTGATGAGGACGCTGATCTGGCGTTGCTGATTACCTATGTGGCAGCTATTGATGGCATTGATCGCATTCGCTTTACAACATCACACCCGGTTGAGTTTTCAGACCGCTTAATCGATGTCTATGAAGAAGTGCCCGAACTGGTGAGTTTTGTTCATCTGCCGGTTCAAAGTGGTTCGGATTTTACATTGTCTTCAATGAAACGCGGCCACACGGCAATCGAATATAAATCCAAAATCCGGCGCCTTCGTGAAAAGCGCCCGGGGCTTACTGTCTCCTCGGATTTCATTATCGGATTTCCCGGCGAAACAGAAAAAGACTTCGAAGCCACAATGAAACTGATTGAAGATGTCGGTTTTGATATGTCTTATAGTTTTATTTACAGTGCTCGTCCGGGTACGCCGGCAGCCGCTTATGAAGACGATGTTTCTTTGGAGACTAAAAAACAGCGTCTGCAACGCCTGCAAGATAAAATAAACGAGCAGGCCGCTGCGATTAGCCAGTCAATGATAGGTTCGGAACAGCGTATTCTGGTAGAGCGAAAAGCCCGCGAAGCCGATGGCGTGTTAACAGGGCGGACAGAAAACAACCGGGTGGTCAGGTTTGCCGGTGCAGAATACCTTATCGGTCGCTTTGTCACAGTTAAAATTACGGAAGCCACGACAAATTCCTTGCGCGGTGATTTTTTAGATATTTCAGATCACGATACTGTAAAAATTTTTGCAGCTGTTTGATAACTTTTCTAACAATTATAAAAGCACCTTTATAAATATGAGTGAAACGTCCAGTATTCTGCTTGAGCCCGCCAATAATATGCGGCTGGCAAACTTGTGCGGCCCAATGAACGAGCATATACGAGAAATTGAAAAGCGCACGGGTGTAGAAATTACGCACCTGAGTAATCAGTTTCAAGTCACCGGTGATGCCAATATAACCGTACGTGTTGCTGAGCTTTTAAAAGATCTGTATGCGACGACAGCAAAAGAAACACTAAAAGCGGAGCTGGTGCACCTGAATCTTCAGCAGATGCTTAACGACAAATATTCATCGGATATGGAGCATGCAACTGGCATCGTTAATATCCGTCGCGGTGCCATTAAAGGCAGGGGTGAACATCAGCGAGAGTATCTTAGTCAGTTAAACAAATATGACGTCACATTTGGTATTGGCCCGGCCGGTACTGGCAAAACATATCTGGCAGTGGCAAGTGCTGTACAGGCCCTGGAGCAGGAAAAAGTCCAGCGTCTGGTGCTGGTAAGGCCGGCTGTCGAAGCGGGTGAAAAACTGGGTTTTTTACCCGGTGACATGGCGCAAAAAGTAGACCCTTATATACGCCCGATTTATGATGCGCTTTATGAAATGCTGGGTTTTCAGCAAGTGAATAAGCTGATAGAAAATAATGTGATTGAAATTGCGCCGCTGGCATACATGCGTGGCCGTAGCCTTAACGAGTCGTTTATTATTCTTGATGAAGCACAAAACACTACCGTTGAACAAATGAAAATGTTCCTGACACGGTTTGGTTATGGCTCAAGAGTGGTTGTGACCGGCGATATTACTCAGGTGGATTTACCCAGAGATAAAAAGTCGGGGCTTAAACACGCGGCCGATGTATTGAAAAATATCGATTCAATTGGCTTTACTTATTTTGACAGTAAAGATGTTGTGCGCCATGCAATGGTGCAGAAAATTGTTGAAGCATTTGAAGACTACAATAAAAAAACAGGCGACAGATAAAGCATATGCTTGATCTTGTTATTCAGAATCAGCAAAAAGAGTGTGATCTGCCAGCAGATTCTTTTTTAAAAAAATGTGCCGCAGCGGCCTTGATGGATGACAGCCAGTCTCAGGTTACCTTGAGAGTGGTTGATGCAGAAGAATCCCGGGAGCTGAATAATGCCTATCGGGGAAAAGACAAAGCCACCAATGTGCTGTCTTTTGCAATGGATATGCCGGATGAGTTTCAGCATGTTCTGGATCTGATTATGCTGGGTGATCTGGTAGTATGTGCTACTGTGGTCAGCGCCGAAGCACAGCAGCAGGACAAAACGCTGCAGGCACACTGGGCACATATGCTGGTGCATGGCATGTTGCACCTGCAGGGCTATGATCACATTACGGAAGCTGATGCCGATGAAATGGAAAATCTGGAAATAAAAATATTAAGTCAACTGGGTTTTGATGACCCTTATCAATCACAAGCTAAGCATAATAATGAGTAAGTTAGAAAATGGCTGAAAAAGAGTCTGATAATATTCAACGCAGTTGGCTGGATCGTTTAAGTCTGGCATTTTTATCAGAGCCGCAAAGCCGGCAAGAACTGATCGATATGCTCAGGCAGGCGCAAAAGCGGGACCTGTTTGACAGCAATGCATTGACCATGATGGAGAACGTGATTCAGGTAGCCGATACTCAGGTGCGGGATATCATGGTGCCTCGTTCACAAATGATTGTGATTGAGGCAAGTTCGGATTATGAAAACATGTTGCCCATGGTGACTAACTCCGGGCACTCGCGCTTCCCCGTGATCGGTGATAATCGAGATGAAATTATTGGCATCTTGCTGGCAAAAGACCTGTTGCGTTATGCAGATATTACCGAACGTGATGATTTTGAATTACGTGATATTTTACGTTCACCGGTATTTGTGCCTGAGAGTAAACGGATTGATGACTTGCTGCGTGATTTCAGGGCCAGTCGCAATCACATGGCACTGGTGGTCGATGAATACAGTGGCATTGCCGGTCTCGTGACGATTGAAGATGTGCTGGAACAAATTGTCGGTGAGATTGATGATGAGCATGATGAGGCTGATCAGTTAAATATCCGTCGCCATGGCCTGGCGCGTTATTCGGTTCGTGCCATGACACCGATTGAAGAGTTTAATGATGTTTTTGCCAGCGACTTTAGTGATGAGCAGTTTGATACGATTGCCGGAGTCTTGATCCAGAAATTTGGTCATGTTCCGGCTCGCGGTGAAATTGTTTCTATCGGCCGTCTGCAGTTTAAAATCATGAGTGCTGATAGCCGTCGCATTCAAAACATTCAGGTGATTATATTGCCGGTTGCGGTAATGGAAGATCAGATTTCAGAATGACTGATCGCATAAAGTCGCTGTTATCAAAACCTGCGCTCGCTGACGTTTCAGCTTTAGTATTGGGTTTGTTGTTGCCTTTTGTTTTTGCTCCCTATGATCTGGCTTATCTTGCCCTGCCTTTACTGGCGCTTTTTCTTTTTCTGATCTTAAACCTGTCTAATGGCCGAAGTTTCTGGCGTGGCTGGTTGTTTGGTTTCGGCCAGTTTGTAGTCGGCTTTAGCTGGATCTTCCATAGCGTGCATACGTTTGGTAATGCTCCGGCGCTGCTGGCTATTGCAATGATTATTTTGTTAGCGGCTTATTGTGCGCTGTTCCCGGCGCTGGCGGCCTATCTCTCGCAGCGTTTTTTTAATAACAGCCGATCACTGTTTTTACTGGCCGGTTTTCCGCTGATGTGGGCGCTGACAGAGTGGTTAAGGGGTTATCTGTTTACCGGCTTTCCCTGGTTGTCGCTTGGCACTTCTCAGGTAGAAACCAGTCTGGCTTATTTTGCTCCCCTGTTCGGTGCGCTGGGTGTCGGCGCTATCATGTCTTTGATGGCGGGCCTGATATTAATAAGTGTGTTGCAGCCTGCTAAAGCCAGGTTGGCGCTGTCGGCAGCGGTGGCTATTTTTATATTAGGTCAGCTGTTGTTTTTCGCCAGCTGGAGCCAGCCTGTTTCAGGTTTAATAAAAGTCAGTCTGCCGCAGTTAAGTGTGCAGCAGGATATGAAGTGGCGTAAAGACATCAAATGGCCGTCACTTAAATGGTACCAGCAGCAAACAGACGAGCACTCTGCTAGCGATATCGTCATCTGGCCTGAAACCGCTATTCCCAGTTTTCTTTATCAGGTGATGCCCTACTGGGAAGAGATCAAGGCACAGGCTGATTTGAATGATACCGAGGTTATCGCCGGTGTTTTTATGCGTGATACAAAAACAGGCCGTTATTATAATAGTCTGATCAGCAGCAAGGGTGATGTTTATCAGAAAAAGCACCTGGTGCCGCTGGGCGAATATATGCCGTTCCGAGCTTTATTTGAATTTTTGCGTCAGTACATTAACTTTCCGATGAGTGACATTGCCAGCGGTGATGACGATCAGCCATTGATGAAAGTGGCGGGCTATGATGTCGGTGCCAGTATCTGTTTTGAGGATGTGTTTGATCGCGAGATACGATCGAGCTTGCCGGCTGCGAAATTTTTAATCAATGCCAGTAACGATGCCTGGTTCAAGCGTACAGCGGAACCTCATCAGCACCATCAAATTGCGAGGATGAGAGCGATTGAGTCGGCAAGGTATTTAGTGCGCGCAACGAATACCGGCATATCGTCTATTATCGGCCCCAAAGGGCAAGAGATAGTCACCAGCTCGCTTTTTGTACGCACAACCATCACTGGTGATATCCGTGCGATGTCAGGCATGACACCTTATGTGTTCTGGGGCAATGTGCCGCTTATTGCTCTGGCTGTGCTTGCCTTGCTGTGGCGCGGCAGAAAGCACTTTAGCAAGCAGCCTGCATAGGCACGAACAGAATAACCGCCGGGCCTGGTATTGTCATGCTCAGGCCCGCGCAGGCAGGTCTAGTGTTCTGGTGGCAGGCGGAAACGACTAAATTCTGTGTGTTTACAGACCGGGCATGAGCTGAGCGGGCTGACGGTTTCAATATGCAGCACGTTTTGACAATGGCCGCATTGATAATCACCGCGGCAGGCCAGATCTGTTGCATAGTAGGTTGAATCTTCAATATCGCCAATAAACTGTTTTATTTCCATGCGCGTGTGGTCTGCAACAGACAAAAACAAATCCAGAATTTTTTGTTCAAGTGCGTCCAGATCTATTTTTAACCACTCAGTAAAGTCGCTGTTGGTTTCCATTAAATGCTCGGCCGCATCATTTAAATCAATTTTGATCGTATTGGCTATCTGTTCGGCTTCGCTCTGGGTCAGTTCCTTGTGATCTGTGGCGGCCTGAATGGCCTGGTCCATTGCGTTGTGGAGGGTTGGGGCTGCAGCTTCCGTGGCATTATCGATTGTCGATTTGATACGCTCCATCATCTTATTATAACCGTCAACTAAATGACTGGTATCTTGATGATTCATAATGAGTCCTGCTTTAATAGTAATTACCTCAAGTCATTGTTTCATTGCCCGCATGGCTGATGTATCCTTGCTCTTTTATCGCGTCAGCTACGCTAATGATCTGCGAAGCGGTGGTAGATATTACCTTTTTAAGATTTATAGCGGATCAGATAGCTTTATTCTGGGTTTTGCTAATTAATAACAATTTATAGACCAAATAAATCATGACTGCCGAGTTAACTGACGAAATGCAAGAGAATTACGATCCACAATCAATAGAGCTAAATGTCCAGAAGTTTTGGGATGAAAATCAAGTATTTAGAGCGATTGAAGACGAGCATAAAGAGAAGTTTTATTGTCTGGCAATGTTCCCTTATCCCAGCGGGCGCCTGCATATGGGCCATGTCCGTAACTATGGTATCGGTGATGTTATTTCGCGTTATATGCGCATGCAGGGCAAAAATGTGTTGCAGCCAATGGGCTGGGATGCGTTTGGTTTGCCAGCCGAAAATGCGGCGATAAAAAATAAGGTCGCACCGGCTGGCTGGACCTATGAAAACATTGATTATATGCGCGCGCAATTGCAGCGCCTGGGTTTCGGTTATGACTGGGAACGCGAATTAGCAACCTGTAAACCGGAATATTACAAATGGGAACAGTGGCTGTTTACCAAGTTATTAGAACAGGGGCTTGCCTACAAAAAAACCGCCGGTGTTAACTGGTGTGAGCATGATAAAACGGTGCTGGCGAATGAGCAGGTTATCGATGGCAAGTGCTGGCGTTGTGATAACCCGGTAGAGCGTCGCGAGATCGCGCAGTGGTTTATGAAGATTACGGACTACGCTGAAGAATTATTAAATGACCTCGACAAGCTCGAAGGCTGGCCAGAACAGGTGCGCACCATGCAGCGTAACTGGATCGGGCGTTCGCAAGGCGTTGAACTGCAGTTTGCGATTGAAAACGCTGAGTCATTAACGGTCTATACCACGCGCCCTGATACCTTAATGGGTGTTACCTATCTTGCCGTGGCCACAGAGCACCCGCTGGCATTAAAGGCTGCTGAAAGCAATAGCGAATTACAGGCTTTCATTACAAGCTGTAAAGCAACCAGCACTTCAGAGTCTGAGATGGCGACAATGGAGAAAAAAGGGGTGGCGACGGGCGTCATGGCAACTCACCCGATTACAGGTGAGCAAGTTCCGGTCTGGGTCGCCAACTTTGTATTAATGGATTATGGCTCGGGTGCGGTGATGTCAGTGCCGGCACATGATCAGCGCGATTTTGAATTTGCGCAGAAATACGGCCTGTTGATTAAGCAGGTGATTGCACCGGCCGATGATAAAGTCGAAGTGGATACAGAGAAAGCCGCCTATACAGAAAAAGGGGTGCTGATTAATTCTGCCGAGTTTGACAATTTAAATTCTGACGAGGCCTTTAGCGCGATAGCGGCTAAACTGAGCGCTTTAAACAAGGGCGAAGTCAAGGTGAATTACCGCTTGCGTGACTGGGGTGTTTCACGCCAGCGTTACTGGGGTACGCCAATTCCAGTGGTGAACTGTGCAGCTTGTGGAGCGGTGCCGGTACCGGAAGATCAGTTACCTGTTCTGCTGCCGGAAGACGTGAGCTTTGATGAGGGCGTTGGTTCACCTATCAAAAAAATGCCCGAGTTCATTAATACAAGCTGCCCAAAGTGTGGTGGCGAAGCGGAACGGGAAACCGACACCTTCGACACTTTTTTTGAATCATCCTGGTATTACGCCCGTTTTACCTGTCCGGATGCTGACAAAATGCTGGATCAGCGCGCTGATTACTGGGCACCTGTTGATCAGTATATTGGCGGTATCGAGCATGCTGTATTGCATTTGTTGTATGCGCGTTTCTTCCATAAATTAATGCGTGATCAGGGGCTGCTTAAAAGTGATGAGCCTTTCACCAATTTGCTGACACAGGGCATGGTGTTAAAAGATGGCACCAAGATGTCAAAGTCAAAAGGCAATACGGTCGATCCGCAAGGACTTATCGATCAATACGGTGCTGATACGGTGCGTTTGTTCACGATGTTTGCGGCGCCACCGGAGCAGTCACTGGAATGGGCTGACAGCGGAGTTGAGGGGGCCTCGCGCTTTCTTAAACGTTTATGGAAAGTGGTCTACCAGCATGTTGCATTAAAACAGAGTATTTCTGCATTAGATCCGCAGCAACTGACCGATGCTCAGAAATCCGTGCGCATGAAATTACATCAAACCATTATGAAAGTGACGGATGATATTGGCCGGCGTAATACCTTTAACACGGCAATAGCGGCGGTGATGGAACTGATGAATCAGCTGTCAAAGGTTGAAGATGATTCATTGCAGGGCCAGGCTGTGATGCGTGAAGCGCTGGATGCCGTGGTGCTGATGTTGTCACCAATCGTGCCGCATATTACCCACGAACTCTGGCATATGTTAGGCCATGAGGGCGCCGTTGTTAATTGCAGCTGGCCGGTTTTTGATGAATCGGCGCTGGAAAAAGATTCGGTGGAATTAATGCTTCAGGTGAATGGTAAGCTACGCGGGAAAATAAATGTAGCGCTATCAGCCGATAATGCCTTGATAGAAAAACTGGCCATGGCGGATGAAAATGTGCAACGATTCATAGCCGATAAAACGGTACGCAAAGTGATTATTGTGCCCGGGCGTTTAATCAATATAGTGGCGAGCTGATGCTGTTGGCGCGCTTTAAGACTGGCTTGTTTGGTTTGCTGATGGGCTTGATGATATCGGCCTGCGGTTTTCATTTGCGCGGTGCCTATCAGTTGCCGGATGAAATGTCGTCCGTTTATCTTGGCGCACAGAACCTTCATTCAGAATTGTTGCAAGACCTGAGGCGTATTCTGAAGGCCAATGGTTCAGAGATAGTTAATGATGCGAGCCTGGCAAAAACATCAATCAAGATAGAAAAAGAAAAAATCATCGAACGTGTGGTCTCGGTGGATAACCGTGGCCGGGCCAGTGAATATGAAGTTAAACTGGAAATTCTCTATTCGGTAAATGTTACGGCCAAAGATAAATCAAACGCTTTTAAAATAAAAAACAGAAAACTGGAACTGATTCGTGACTATATTTATGACAACGAAGCGGTTTTAGGAAAGAGCCGGGAAAAAAATGTACTGATTCGTGATATGCAGCGTGATGCTTCACGTTTGATAATGTTACAGATTCAGGCCGCCCATAGAAAAAATATAGCGACACAATCCGCTGTCGTTCCGCATAAGATAAGCCCTGAGTGATAACCTGACTTGTGGTAAAATTGACGCTCAATTCGTAGACATAAATAACTGATTGTGAAAATAAGACCTGACCAATTAAGCCAGCATCTGCAAGAAAAACTGGCGCCGCTGTATTTGATTTCCGGAGATGAGCCGTTGCAGCTTATGGAGGCCGCTGATCAGATTCGGGCTAAAGCACGAGAGCTCGGTTACAGTGAAAGAACGGTTATGGATGTGGATAAAGATTTTGACTGGAACACACTGACAGAAGAATCCAATAGCTTGTCACTGTTCGCCGAACAGCGCATTCTTGAATTGCGGCTGCCAACGGGTAAGCCAGGCAAACAGGGCGGCGCGGCATTGGTGGAATACGCATCAAGGCCGGCTGAAGACACGGTATTAATGATCACGGCCGGGAAACTGGATAAAACGGCAAGCAATTCAAAATGGTATAAATCGCTGGATGCGATCGGGGTCACGCTGCAGAGCTGGCCCGTGGATACATATGCTCTGCCGGGCTGGATAGAAAAACGTTGCGTTATGAAAGGCTTGCATCCCGATAAAGAGGCGGTGCGCATGCTGGTGGAGCGGGTTGAAGGCAACCTGCTGGCTGCGGCGCAGGAAATAGAAAAGCTCAGTCTGCTGGTTGATGCCGGCACACTCAATGCTCAGCAGGTGACGGATGCGGTGGCTGATAGTTCGCGCTTTAATATTTATGACCTGAGTGATGCAGCATTAAGCGGCGATATTGCAAGAACCTCGCATATTATCAGTGGCTTGCAGGATGAAGGCATTGAGGCTGTTTTGGTCTTATGGGCGCTAAGCCGTGATATTCGCACATTGCTAGCCGCGGCAGAAAATATGCAGACATCAGCCGATTCGGCACTGGCCAAAGCCGGAGTCTGGAGCAAGCGCCTGCCGGTGATGAAAAAAGCCCTTTCAAGACACAATCAGCACAGCCTGAAACAATTGCTATCGATGTGCGCGACGACCGATCGTGTGATTAAAGGTCTGGAAAGGGGAAAAACCTGGCATGAGTTATACAAACTGTGCCTGTTTTTAGCCGGATACCGCATACAAGCTTGCTGATTAATGTCTAACTCATTAGCTGATCTTTTAACCGGCTTCGATTGCGTGGCTGATGTACACTCAGAAATCTTGATTTTGGGCTCCATGCCCGGTATTGCGTCATTACAGCAACAGCAATATTACGCCCACCCCCGGAATGCGTTTTGGCCTATCATGCAGGCGCTATACGGAATTGCCGCTGATTTGCCTTATAGCGAACGGCTAATGCAATTAAAAAAGCATAAAATTGCATTATGGGATGTGGCGCATCAATGCGTGCGTGAAGGCAGTCTGGATTCAAATATTCAGGCGGCTTCCGTACAGCTTAATGATTTTTACAGCCTGTTCGCTGCTAGTCAGCGTATTAAACGCTTATGCTTTAATGGTGCAAAAGCGGCGGCGCTGTTTAATAAAGGCGTGCTGCAAAGTGGTAATGAAACAGTTAAAAACATGCAGTATTTGCAGTTGCCATCCACCAGTCCTGCCAATGCCCGGCTAACATTGGACCAGAAAATCGCACTCTGGCGACAAATACTGGATTAATTCTCGGCCAGTAATCGTTTTTGTTTTCTTTACAAAATCAGGTACTTGGCATATTCTCTTAATAATGTACAAAAACTTTATGCCAGTGATATGCAGTTCTGTATGTCTTGCTGCAGAAAAATACCGAAAAGTCGTTAATTTAAAGGAGTAGTTATGAGATTACAGCAAATGATCATAGGCATGATCTTGTTAATGTCATTGGGCGTATTACATGCGGGTGAAGCAAGGCATTATTTTGGTATCAGTAACGAGACATATTCAATAGACGGTCTGGATGGCATATCCTATCGTTACGGTTATGACTTTGGCAATGTCATGTCTTTTGAAGTCGATTATAGCCAGACCGAATTCGCAGCCCCAACGACAACTATTGCAAGCCTCGATTCGATAACAAACCTGATGCTGCAGTTCAATCGCCGTTATGAATCTGTCAATATATATCTTGCCCTCGGTTACGGAACCAGTGTCATGACGCAGGTGGGCGTGCCCTATAGAAGTGGTTTTAATGGGCCTGCTTATGGCGCAGGGATTGAGCTTTATGGAAGTAAGAATACCGCCATCACTTTTTCCTGGTTAAGGCGCCTGGCCTCTGAAGAGGACCCTGTTATTCCTCAGGCTGAAATTGATTCAGTACGTGTTGGTATTGTGCATCATTTTGATTTTTCAAAAACAAGCAGTCGCTATTGATCAACTATTGCAGCATGCCGGCTTTTTCCAGGCACTGTCGCTGCAGATAGCATTAGGCTCGCGAAACTAACCGGGTTAGCTGGGTTTCTGTGATATGATTTTTTGCCTGTCTCAATTCAAGAAACATGCCGGTAAGATAAAATGGCCTCTCATTTTTGTGCTTTTGCATCTCTCTTTAAGTGCCTGCGGCGCGCCTAAGACAACTCCTCATAAAGCCTTTGCTAACGCTCAGGGCCTGGCTTTTTTTTCTATCACCGAGTCCGGTTTTTCAAATGCTTTGTTTAAATTGGTTTTTATCAACGAATTAACAAAAAAACAGATTACTGTTGAACTCAAAAATGACGACTTTGAAATAGGCTCTGAGCAGGCTGGTGAAAAAGACTTTCGGTCCTTTGTTCAGCCAAGGGGTAAATTGGTCGAGCTGAAATTGCCTGAGGGTGTTTACAGTTTGAAACAATGGCAGGCAAATCAGCAGAAAAAAACAGGTAGCTACAGTCTCAGGCCTGCAGCCAATAAAAAGTTTAAAGTATTGGGCGGGCGGGCTTTATACCTGGGAAACATACATTTACATAGCCTGGAACACACACAGTCTGTTTTTATCAGGGACCGGAGAGACAGGGATGTTGCGTTATTTTATAACAAGCATGCCGGGCTCGATAAATCTGAATTATTAATCAGCTCTAGCGCTTTTTTAAATCCGGCATCAAACAGGGAGCATCTCTTTAACGCCTATACACGCTGCAGTTTCAGTGACTATCAGCTTTATAGTAAAAAAAGACTGCCGCCGGGGGTGGAAAAGTTCAGGACACTGCAGGTTGCTTCTGAGAAGAAAAAAGTTTCCCGGCTCGATGGCTACCGGCTTAAATACAAAAATAAAAGCGGTTTTGAGGTGCTTAATATAAAAGTCGAATTGTCTGATGCCAGGCAGTATGCTGAAGATAAAAAAACGATCAGAGAATGGTTTGATGGCTTTAAAAGCGGCGGTATATTCAGTGTATCATTTGAAAAAAAGTCTCACTTTTCTCAGTTCCAGTTAAAAAACAGTTACCTGGCAGAGAAGCGCATGCTCTATAAGGTAGTGATGTTTGATGATGATGCGCAGATGATAACCAGCCTGGTATTTGTCAATCCTCCCGGGTACCGGCATTCTTACCAGACAATCGAAGAATTTCTGCCGGCAGGAATCAGTGCTGTGAGTTTATACCAGCAATGTGTGGTTGAAAATCTGAATCGCAGTTAAAAGTTAAATAATGTTAGGTCTATGAGTAGAGGGTTTGTGAAAATGTATGAATTTTGGGAACAGCGCTATAGTGAAGAAGGTTATGCCTACGGAGAGCGGCCTAATGTTTTTTTTAAACAGGTAATTGATGCTCTTGAGCCCGGCAAAATATTATTGCCGGCAGAAGGTGAGGGCAGGAATGCGGTTTATGCCGCATCTAAGGGCTGGCAGGTAGATGCCTATGACTTCAGTGAGCAGGCTATTAAAAATGCGCTTGATTTTGCCAGCCAACACAAAGTGAATATTAACTATGTGCAAGGCTCTCATAGTGATTTGCATCAGTTCGAACCCGGTTATGATGCTATCGCGTTGATATACGCCCATGTTCCCAATGATGTCAGGCAGCGTTATCACCAGCAGTTATTAGGCCTTTTAAAGCCGGGTGGTCATTTTATTATGGAGGCATTTACAACTTCGCAACTGGGCCGGCCGTCTGGCGGACCGCAGGACATCAATATGCTTTACAGCCTGGATCAGGTCAGCAGTGACTTTGGCGCAGAATGTGAATTTGAATTGCTAGAGCAAGTGACAGAAGTGCTGGATGAAGGGAAATATCATGTCGGGGAGGCACATTTTATTCGCATGCTGGCGATCAAAAAATAAGCCTGTCGATAAATGCGCTGAACCCGGACGGGCCCGCAGGGTAAACCCTAGTTATGCTATTAGTAGTTACCTATTAATTTTATAATATACCCGCTATAAAAATATATTATCTCGATTTATTTGGCTGCAATCATTGCAGATAAATGTAAATAATCAATTATTCCATTTTTTAGTGTTTTTTCAGGAAATTTATTTATATGGCATCTAACTAATTGATTTATATGATGTTGATAAAAGATCAAGGAGAATAGTCTGGGCGCCTATTTGCGCTTTAAAGTATTTTTTTATAGAAAACATTGTTCTTTTTAATTTTATTGTTAATATAAAAAACATTCGCGGGATAGTGCTCAGTGTAATACAGAGCAAGACGTGGAAAGATGGGTTGTGAGTTTTGTCTTGATTTAAAAGGCAGTTGATACAGTAGGAAGCTAATAAAACACAGTGGATGAATCAACGCAGATCACCCCCCGGTTTATTTATTTGACAATATATTAAAGTGTTAACCAATTGGAGTTATGAAGATGAAAAAAATATTTGCAGTCGCACTGGCGACAGTAATGATGTTAGGTGCTGGCTTAGCAGTTGCTGGTAGTTATTCTAAGCAGAAAGTTGCATACCATGTTAACTATGACAATCCAAAGCGTCAGGCTGGTGCAATGCGTAACATTCAAAACCATATTAATGCTGTTGGTGCAGAGAATCTTGATCTGCGCATCATCATGCACGGTAAAGGTGTATCACTGTTAATGAAAGCTAACAGCGATGCTAACTTCGAATCTAAAGTTGTTAGCCTGAAAAGCCAAAATGTAGCATTTAAAGTATGCAAAAATACATTACGTGGTAAGAAGATCGATTATAAATCTGACCTGTTTGATGTAGCTGAGTCTGATATCGTTCCTTCTGGTGTTGCTGAGCTGGCTCACCTGCAGCAGCAAGGTTTTTCTTATATCCGTCCATAAGACCGGTATAAAAAAACGATGAAAGGGTGAACATCTTGTTCGCCCTTTTTTATGCCAAAAATTAATCAATCAAAACATAGCTCGCATTTTCAATGCGCTTCTATCGTCTCTTCATCTGTACATTCTTAAATATTAACTAAGCTTTGCGGTCATTTTTCCTGGCTTCAATGTATGATTTTGATTTTATTTAATCTTAAGACAGGGATTTTTATCATGGTTTTGGCTGATGAGGCTTGTAAAGGCAGGTTATGCGCTGGTTTGCGAGCATGCTGAGGTCACCGATAAATACCGCCTATGGTGTTTATCACGATGCGTTCAGTGTATTGCTCGCCCGACATGGCCTGCCTTTACACGGCTATTTTCAATAAGTCTGAAGCTGGTGGCTTGATATGGCCTGAAGCCTGTTGTGATTTGCTGTGATTGAGTGTTTGTAAGTTCTCAACTTCGTCACCATTTATGAACAGATAACGTGTCGGTGAAGTAGCGATAGCCTTTATTGCCCGTGCAGCTGAGCTCAAGATGGCGAAATGACATTGGCTTTCATCTGACTGAATTTGCCAGCAGTACTGCATTTCATTGCCGTAAAAAAGCCATGTGTTCTGGCTTTTAATGTTGCCGTCCAGTATCAGCAGGTGGTGTTTTACGGCATTCTCCGGGGCATCTATTTTGCAGCCGGCTTCAACAGTGTAGACGGTTGTTTGCTGAATTAATGCTTTAATTTGCTGGGGTTTTAAATGGGCAAAAATGGGTGTTTTTCTTAAGCTATTTATCAGTACTTGCATGACAGTGCCTTTGAATGTGTGCCTATGTCTCTATTGTGGTAGTCAGGTTTGCTATCAGCAAGTGCTGCGTGTGTGAACTGTGATAAGTGTCTCAAACATTTTTAATAAAAACTGAACATTAGTAAAACGTAATAGAGCGTCGCTGTTTGATTATAAAACAGGCATAATAGGGGCTTTAGAGAGTCAATGTGTTAAATCACGGGTGCGAGCGTTGAAACAATGAAATTTGATGTTGAGCAGTATATGTCGGTGCTGGGTGAAAAAGCTCAACGGGCTGCGACGCAGATGGCGAAGGCCGAAACGGCGGTAAAAAATACAGCCCTGGATGCGATTGCCAATGCGCTTGATATGGCTCGTGAACAGCTAAAGCTGGAAAACCAACAGGACCTTGAAGCCGGCAAGGCTAAAGGGTTAGATGCGGCATTACTGGACCGGCTGGCATTAACCGATAGCCGTATCGATAGCATGATAGAAGGCTTGCGCCAGATAGCCACATTGCCTGACCCTATCGGTGAGATTAACGACCTGTGTTACCGGCCTTCAGGTATTCAGGTTGGCCGTATGCGTGTGCCTTTGGGTGTTGTCGGCATTATTTATGAATCGCGCCCTAACGTCACGGCAGACGCTGCTGCATTGTGTTTGAAGTCGGGAAATGCAACGATTTTAAGAGGTGGTTCAGAGGCCATTCATTCGAATCAGGCGATAGCGGCATGTATTCGAACCGGTCTGCAGGCGGCTGGACTGCCTGCTGATGCGGTGCAGGTGATTGAAACCACCGACCGGGCTGCTGTCGGTGCTTTGCTGCAGATGAAAGAATCTGTGGATGTCATCATTCCCCGTGGCGGTAAAGGCTTGATCGAACGTGTCAGTAACGAGTCAAAGATACCGGTGATCAAACACCTGGATGGTATTTGCCATGTTTATATCGATGCGTTTGCTGAGCCGAAAAAAGCACTTGATGTGGCGTTTAATTCAAAAACTCAGCGTTACGGCACGTGCAACACCATGGAGACATTACTGGTGTCGGCTGAGGTGGCCAATTCGATTTTGCCACCACTGGCGAAACGCTATGAGCAGGAAGGTGTTGAACTGCGCGGCTGTGTGAAAACCACAGCCTTGCTGAAGGGTATTAAACAGGCGCATGCTGCTGACTGGGATACCGAATACCTGGCACCGATATTATCGATTAAAATCGTTGACGGCCTGGAGCAGGCGATTGAGCATATCAACCGTCACAGCTCGCAACATACCGACTCTATCGTCACTGAAAATTACTCACATTCAAGGCGTTTTTTAAGAGAAGTGGATTCAAGTTCGGTGATGGTCAATGCTTCAACACGGTTTGCCGATGGCTTTGAATACGGTCTGGGTGCAGAAATTGGCATCAGTACCGATAAATTTCATGCCCGTGGGCCGGTGGGGCTGGAAGGTCTGACCAGTCTTAAGTACATCGTGCTGGGAGATGGTCATATCCGTGACTGATAAGCTGTTAGGCGTTTTCGGAGGCACATTTGACCCGCTGCATATTGGCCACCTGAGAAGCGTTATGGATGTGCAGCAAGCCTTAGCTATGCAACAAATTCGTTTGTTACCTAACTATATTCCTGCGCATCGTGAAAAGCCGGTGCTGGAAGCCCGGCAGCGTTATCAGCTATTGCAAAAAGTGCTGCTGGATACACCGGGTTTAGTGGCGGATGATCGTGAGATCGTGCGGCAGGGTGTCTCTTATATGGTCGATACGCTGCATGATTTAAAGCAGCAGTTTGCGCAAAAGCACCTTTGCCTGATTATTGGCAGCGATGCCTATCTGCAGTTTTGTGACTGGCATGACTGGCAGCAAATATTACAACTGGCGCATTTGGTTGTGATGAAAAGAGCAGGAGTGGCAAAGCCGCTAAATAAGCAACTGGATCATCGGCTGACCAATGATAAACGTCTTTTGTCAGCCGAAACGGCAGGAAAAATTATTTTTCAGGATGTGTGTCAGCTTGAAATCTCATCGACACAGATCAGAGAAATGATCCGAAAGAAACAAAGTATACAATTTTTGGTGCCTGAGATAATCAGGTCTGATTTACAAACATTATATGAAGGTTAATTATGCAGCTTGAACAGATGCAAAAACTGGTTCTGGACACACTCGAAAGTCTCAAAGCCATTAATATTGTTGTGCTCGATGTGAGCCAGCAAACGTCGGTAACAGATAAAATGATTATAGCCAGCGGTACATCATCGCGGCATGTAAGAGGCATGGCTGAAAACGTAATAGCGGAAGCTAAAAAAGCCGGCTGCCCGGCACTGGGTTCGGAAGGCGAAGTGGGTGCTGACTGGGTTCTGGTCGATCTGGGAGATGTTGTGGTGCATGTTATGATGCCTGAAACCCGGGAATTATACGATCTTGAAAAATTATGGACCTTTGTTTCGCGTTAACATTGTTATTTCAGCCAGAGAGCCACAACAGCAGGCTTAAATATTAATGAATATTCATCTGCTGGCGATTGGCCAGCGCATGCCGGCCTGGGTTGATCAAGGCTATAAAGAGTATGCTTCTCGTTTATCTGCCACCGTTCAGATTGAGTTAAGGGAAATTCCTGCGGCCAAAAGGGTGCGTAACTCTGTGATTGAGAAAATCAAACAGGATGAAGGCAAGCGACTGCTGGCAGCGGTGCCGCAGGGTGCAAAAATAATTGTACTGGATGAGCAAGGCAAGTCACAAACAACTAAGCAGTTAGCCTGCCATCTCGATGACTGGATTCAGATGAGTCAGGATGTTGCAATATTGATCGGCGGTGCCGATGGCTTATCGGCCGAGTGCCTGCAAAAAGCAGATTATAAATGGTCTCTGTCTGAGTTTACGTTTCCGCATCCGCTGGTACGAATCATTCTGGTTGAACAAATGTACCGGGCCTGGACACTGCTGAATAATCACCCGTATCATCGAGAATGAAAACAAAACATCTGATCCTAGCATCCGCATCACCACGAAGAGTGCAATTGTTGCAACAAATTCAGATCGAGTTTAAACAGCAAGCCGCCGACATTGATGAAAGCTGTCGTGAAGGAGAAACAGCGGAAGCGTTTGTTTGTCGCCTGGCGCAGGAAAAAGCCCGGCATATTTGCAATAAAACAAATGACAAGCAGGCCGTGGTTCTAGGCTGCGATACCATTGTTGTCGTTGATGAACATATACTCGGTAAACCGGCTGATTATCAGGATGCTGTTAAAATGCTGACTTTGTTGTCAGCACGCACGCATCAGGTGATGACAGCTGTTACACTGATCTCAGAAAAAGCTTCGAAGACCCGCCTGAGTATCAGTGAAGTACGTTTTATGCCGCTGAGTCAGCACCTTATTGAAGCCTACTGGCAGACCGGTGAACCACAAGGCAAAGCTGGTGCCTATGCTATACAGGGCATTGCCGGGCAGTTTATTGAAAAGATTAACGGCAGTTATTCAGCCATAATGGGTTTACCCTTGTATGAAACGCGGCGCTTGTTAGAAGAGGCCGGCTTTGAGTTACTGGGTTCAACATTACACAATAAATAATAAAATTGAAGCAAAAGAATTGAAGGATTATGAGTAAAGAAATACTAATTAATGTTACACCTCAGGAAACCCGGGTCGCCATGCTAGAGAATGGCGTGTTGCAGGAGCTCTACCTGGAAAGACTGACAAGCAAAGGCCTTGTTGGCAATATTTATATGGGCAAGGTGGTACGGGTTCTGCCGGGAATGGATGCGGCCTTCATTGATATCGGCCTGGAAAAAGCCGCATTTTTACATGCTTCTGATATAGAAACTGCACAGCCCCAGAACGGTAATTCAGAATCGACTCGCAAATCAATCAGTCAGCTGGTTCATGATGGCAAAAAGCTACTGGTACAGGTGGTAAAAGATCCGATGGGTACAAAAGGTGCCCGATTGACAACAAACATCACAATCCCTTCCCGCTATCTGGTGTTTCTACCTAATTCTGACACCATCGGCGTGTCATCCAAAATTGAAGATGAAGAAGTCCGCCAACATTTAAAAGATATGCTGCTTGAGCACGATGATTTAATCGGTGAGGCGGGATATATTTTACGCACCGCCGCTGAGCGCTCGACGCCAGAATCACTGCGCAGGGATATCAGGTTTTTAAAATCACTCTGGGACTCGATCGAAGAACAAAGAAA
>JAOUKT010000036.1 GCA_029882395.1 Gammaproteobacteria bacterium | reverse complement strand
TTTAATTCATCTTTTTGATTGAGTGTGCTGATGCCAAGGCGCTGCGCTTCCAGCTGTACGCGTTGTTCATGCACCTGTTTTAAACGCTGGCTGGCTTCACGGGTTTCCGTTTCATTTTCTTTTGACTGGCTACGATAGGCCTTGCGCTGTTTATTGGCGTCTAGATATTCCTGCTGGCGCATCTTATGCCGGTGCATGGCCAGCGTGAAATCCAGTGTATTGAGTTCAATCCATTGTTCAACATAATCATCGGCATGCGCTTCTGCCTGCTGCAATATGTCGATGGATTGCACCAGCTTGCCGGCATCTCTTTCCATGCCGTGAATGGTTTTTAACTGCCCGGATATCGAACGGATGGCTTCACCGAGGTCTTTCTTTTCAAGAATTTCTTCGGAGACAAAGCGGTTAATGCTCTGCACCGGTTTATAGGCCATAAAACGTGAAAAGGCTCTGGCGGCATTCATGGCTTGCTGTTCTGAAACCGAGTCACTGCGGCCTTGCAAGGCGCCGTATAAGCGGCGTAAATAAGCGCGTTTTTTGGCGTCGTAGCGTTCCACATGACGGCGGCCAAACTCGCTGATCAGCAGGTTGGTCAGTTTGTCCATCGGCACGATATATTTACCGGCCTTATCCTCGCGCATTAAATGGTGAATGTTGAGCTGTTCGCCCGGCAGTATTAAAAATAATAAATCATCCTGCCTTGCCACGCTTTGTTTGCCGCTTTTATCGAGCCAGGCACGCACGGCAATCAGTGCGCTGAACGGCTCGGCGGTTTCGCCCTCGGTAGGGTGAAACACCGCCGCCAGGTAACCATCGGTGGCGTCATTGGGGCGCGCATAACTGCCATCATCACAGCCCAGCACATAAGACGCCAGGGTACGTACCCGTTTACCACCGCGGCCTCTTTGCGTGGTTTCATCCTGACCCGGGTTGTATTGAAACAGGTTTTCATGCGCCGCGGTCATGATGGTCTGGATCGCATCGCCGACTGTTGTTTTGCCGGAACCACTGCCGCCGGAAAGCAAATTGACCGGGCCCATGTCAAACTCGATATTGGGGATGTTGCCCCAGTTAATAAATATGAATTTTTTCAGGAACATGTAATTTATTTCGTCTCGTCAAGGGCTGGCGTTGCCGGCATTGTTGTCGGCTCTGACTGTGTGCTGATGTTTTTATCGTCTGTTTTGATGTCATCGGCCGGGCTTTCCAGTGCCTGAATGGCCTCGTCATTGACAAAGCCGACAATCATGGGATGGATTTTTAACCAGGATTCGGATTTCAGCACGTCGTCTTCATGGTGGTAATCAATCAAACGCAGTTTTCTGCAACGGCTAAAAAGCTGGCGGCGCTCAGCGGCTTTTTCAGGCAATGAACGGCCTATGATATTTTTCATCGCAATGCTGATCGATTCAAATGATTCGGTGACAAAACCTTCATCATCGACCTTGGCCTCACGCAGGGCTTTATCGTATTGCAGCCGCAGCACTAAAATCAGCGCCACTTCCTGCTGGCTTAGGCGCGAGCGCAGGCTGCCTGAAAATGCCAACAGGTCCGCCTCTTCCATGCCCGGAACCTGGCTAGACGGCGGGTACAGGCGGATATATTCAAAGCGGGTATCGTGTAGCACCTGCACGCCCATCAATGCAAGGTACTCATTGACCAGTGCTTCAATTCGCAGGTAGCGGTCATAAAGCTGTTGCTCGGTCTGGTTTTCCTGGCGACACAAGACGCTGTAGTTGAGCAGCCGGATGACTAACTCACGAAAGTCATTAAGGCTGATGTTTTCTTTTTCAAGCTGTTGTTCGATGGTCTCAGTTATCATTTAAAGGGCTAACCTGTTTGTCTTTTTCGACCAGTTCGATAATGAACTCGTCGCTTTGTTCATAATATTCGCTGCTGGTGGTTTGCTGGTTATAACGCACCTGAAAAGAAAATTCAGAAGAGCGGTTGCCCGCGGCGGCGATTTCAATGCTGTGGGCCGACATTAGCAATTCACGGGCGTTATTGACCGGCAGCTGCTGGCTGCGAATGCGGTGGCCTTTTTGCAGCGCATTGATGATGTATTGTATTTGTTCCTGGCTGTTGACCTGGAACGCGGTTTCTAAGACCTGCTGAATGTATATGGCTTTGCGAGAGTCCTTATTGACGACTTCGTGGCTCTCTGCCTGGGTATTGACCAGCCTTTTGCGGCTGCCACTGTGTAACTTGAGTGAGGCCGGGTCAATAAAACCCAGCGACAGACCCGGCATGGCGTCAGCCATGGCGTTTAATTTTGCCTGCTTTTCCTGCTCAGGCATTTCTGCCAGGCTCTGACACAATGCCGGCAGGCCACCCTGGTCACTGTAACTATTGTAACTCAGCTGGCGGATTATAATATCAGCACGCCGGGTGAAGCTGTGCAATGCCTGACGCAATGCCGGCAACATGATTTCACTGGCGCTGTGTATGCGGCCTTCAATGCCATCGAGTATGCGCAGATAGAGTGACGCATTATCTGCCGTGCGCAACTCCGGTGCCATTTTGCGCAGTTCTTTTTCGGCACTGGCTTTAAACTCGTTTTGTTTGCGGTGCGCCTTGCGAATTAATTGCTGGATGTCTTCACGGTGTTTTTCTACGCTGTCTGTCGACATACGGATAGACAGATCCGGCATAAACCGCTGTTCCATAAAATCAAAAAACTCATCACTGGCCTGCTGCACCAGCTGCTGTGATTCTATCTCTTTGACGAGCTGCCGTTTGCGTTCGTCAAGCTCAGCGATGACGTCACTGAAGTCACTGATGATGCGGGCCGAGGCTTCATAGGCATCGAGCAAGTCGTAGACGTCTCCGCGCTCGATAAACGATTGCAGAGCATTGCGTGTATTGCGTGTATTGCGGTGGCGGGTTCGAAAGCCGGCGCCGGCGGTTTCAACCATCGGCTGGGTAAACAGGCGGCCGATACGGCTAAAACCATAGGTACTTTGCAGCGTGGCTTCATCGGCATGGCTCTCTAACCAGCCGTGCTCTAATAACAGATTGCGCACCCAGTGCGCCTGGCCTCTCTCCGTTTTGCTGGTAGCGATGAATTCGCTGTCCTCATCTTCATCCAGCACCGGGGTACGGGCGATGGCTTCTTCGAAGCATTCAAGCAGCTGGTCCTGGGTAAAAGCCCGCGAATAATCGGCCTGATCACCGTATAAACGGCCATAAAGCAGACGCAGGCACTCCATCACCTGTTCACGGTATTTGCCGGAAAAGGGGCGGAAGAAATATTGACGGTTTTCGGTAAAAAACATGGCGCCATTGTACGCGTTAAGCCCGATGATGACCATGCAGAAGCCGCTATTGGGATCAATGCTTTTGCTCAAAAAACGCTCAGTCAAAGCCTGGTTTTAGCCCGCTATTGATACGACTTGCTGTTTTTTTGTTTGCCTGCCTGTTGTTTATTAATTTTATGCTGCGGTTTTTTCAGCGGCTGTTTGCGCCTTTTATCAAAGCCTGCTGAGCTTACACGGATCGCTAATAATGTTATAATTTTTAATATGACAGCTCATGATACGCAATCGTTTTTTACACCGGATGAATTTTCCTGCCAGACGTTCCGGCTGCTTTCAAAAACCTATAACCTGGCTCATGTATTGCTACACCGCAGCCAGTCGGATCATCTGTTTGTGCCGATTCGTTCGTTACAATACCTTGCCATTATCGAAAAAAATACTTTCTGGTTTGTCGACAGTCTCGCTTATGCTGTGCGTGGCGATGAGGGCGGAAGATTAATCAGGCTTTCCTGGCATCCCTTATTAAAACCTGAGCAGCGCGATGATTTAACCCAGCCGCTGGATTGCCGGCTTGTTTTTTATGGTAATGATATGAAAGACATTCAAACCCGGCTAAACAGCGAGTTTTATCAGGCTATGTTACAAATTGATCAGCGTTACAAAGACTCTCTGCCTGCCAGTGGAAAAATCTCTATTCTGCCGCTAAAAACGGGGCTTTAGGCGCTTTCCAGATAGTCTATGCTGATATAGTCACTGACATTGGGTTTGAACTGCTGTTTTAGAAACGCATCAAAGTTATTATTGCTTCTGAAACTTTCTAATGCGGCTTTATGAGTAAACCTGACGGACCAGCAAAAGCGGTATTTGCTATTTTCTTCCACTGCTTCACTGGTAAAGACTTCACGCACACCCGGTATCTGTAACAGCAGGTCCTTGCCTTTGACCATTAAACTATTGACTGACTGCGTCGAAGCGACATCAATATTATGAATGATCAAATGTTCGACAGACAGCCACGGTTCACACTGGGCCAGCACTTCTGCGGCTCGACCGGCACTACCCCATTGCCGGAGACACCTCTGCACTTCTGTACTGATTGCCTGTTTCACGTCTTTTTTAAGGTCTGTAAAACTGCCGTTCGGGTTTTCTTTGCTGCGCTTTCTCATCGCCTTTGCTGCAATATCTGAAAGCGCGGTGAAATAGTCTATTTTGGCGACACCATTGCTGGTGAGTTTATGAAACTGATCTTCGTTGAGACCGCTTCCACCATGAATCACCAGCGGAATATTAACCGTCTGGTTAAGTTGCTTGAGGCGGGTATAGTCCAGTTTTGCACGGCCATCCATTCGCCCTTGCACGGTGCCGATGGAAACGGCTAAAAAGTCGACGCCGGTGCGTTCAACATAGGCTTTTGCTTCTGATGGATTGGTCAGCGCGGCTTCACCCGGATGCTGTTCTGCCCCTTCACCTACTTTGCCGGCGACGTAGCCGAGCTCACCGACCACCGATACGCCACATTTGTGCGCCATCTCAACCACGGCTTTAGTTAGATTAATGTTCTCACTAAGGTCCTGATTCGAGGCATCCAGCATAACGCCATTGCAACCCAGGTTGATGGCTTTGATTGTGGTTTCGAGGCTGCTGCCATGATCGAGCTGTATTGCAACAGGCACAGTAGCCCGTTTTGCAGCCGCTTCGACTGCCGGCAGTAACAACTCAAAGTCATAATGCACAAAATGCGGTTCCGCGACACTTAAGATAACAGCAGAGCGGCTGTTTTCTGCAGCCGCTATGACGGCTTCTAAAAAGTCCAGACTGACTAAATCAAAAGCACCGACGGCATAGTTATTGTCATAAGCGTGGTGAAGCATGTCGCGCATGTTAACCAATGGCATAAAGATTCCTTTGCTCGACGCTTTATGACGTCAAACTGGCAAACAGGGTTGGTAACTGTTCGGGTAGCTTATCGACATTATCAATTACCGTATAATTATTGGCACCGAAAATCCGTTTTACATAATCGTCTGCATTGGGATCAAGCGTTAAACAATAGGTCAGCACGCCTGTACTATAAAGTTCTTCCACGGCTTTCTTAGCATCATGTCGCAAATGCTGCGGATCACGTTCATCAATATCCGCCGGCTCACCATCGGTTACCAGCAGCACTAACTTGCGTTTTTCCTGCTGTTTTAACAAGTGATGACCGGCATGGCGTAATGCCGCACCCATGCGAGTTGACAGCCCGCCTTTCATACCGGCAAGGCGTGATTTGGTATCATCATCGAAATGCTGGTTGAAATCTTTAAAGCGATAATATTGAACATCATGACGGCCATCTGATGCAAAGCCATGAATCGCAAACGGGTCACCAATACCCTCGATGGCAGTGCCGACTAATGTCGCTGCTTCTCGGGTTAACTGTAAAACTGTTTTATCAGAACCCTGCATTGCCTCATTGGTAGATTCGGACAAGTCCAGCAATACCACCACCGACAGATCACGATTTTTGAGCACATTGCGCATGGTGATACGCGTATTTGGCTGCTCACCCATTCGAATGGCAATCATTGCATCAATCGCGGCATTGATATCGACTTCGTCACCGTCTTCCATATTGCGCACACGCTGCACGCCTTCTGGCGTTAATAAATCGATGATCTGTTTGATTCGATGTGCAACCGGTCTGTATTCATCAATAATGGCCTGAATATCTTCGATATGACCACGCGGTTGACGACGCTCGTGTACCGTCGCCCAGTCGGGACGATGCAGCTGAATCTGGTAATCCCATTCCTGATAATGGAATGGATCAGAGACAGGTTCTTTACCCCACATATCATTAAAACTAATTTGATCATCAGTCAAATCGTCTTCATAAGGGCGCATATTGGTTTCGCAAGTCCAGATCTCTTGAGCATCGTCACCGGCTAACTCACAGTCCACTTCATTAGCCATTTCAATTACGCTAACGGTTTTACGTACCTGACGCTGACTTGCTGGTACATATTCAAACTCTGCATTTTCATCAAATTCTTCAAACTCCCAAACGTAACGATTATCGTCACGGTATGGAATATCAATGCGTTCTAGAATTCGTAAGCTTGGTACTTCCTTGCGTGATGAGAATAAGTTAAAGACATCAAGCCCTAAGTGCCAACAAAAATTATTATTGTCCTGATTTTCTTCAATTTCTGCATGGAATTTCTGCGCCAGTGCATTGAGCTCTTCATCATCAATCGAGACAGTAGGGTCTAATAGAGAAATTGCAAAACGCTCTAAAACAGGCATTGATGGATGCTCTACTTTTGCATCTGGATCATGCGGAACAAGCATAAGTGAAAGCCAAAGTTTTCTCAAACCTGGAAATTCACCAATCGCTTTATATTCAATACGGGCATCTTCAATCAAACCAATAAAAAACATCTGCGCAGGACTTAAACCTTCTGCAGAAATTGGCGCCGATGAATAAGCCATATGTGCGGCCATATGTGCAGATGTTGCACGATAGACTTCTAGACCAGCAATATCACCATAATCATCTAACGCATCAGGCAAATGCAAAACACGATGTTCAATGAAAGGACGGAAATCAGCAAAGTCAGCACCGGTAGGACGTAAGAAAAAGTCACGACCCCATAATGCACGCAAATAAAAGTTTAATTTTCTTTGCGTTTTGATGAACAAAATACCGCGTCGTTCTTTTTGTAAAACCGCGCGACTATCAGCTGACTCAAGATTGAAATAGGACGTTAGATTATTAAAATCACGACGATATGCCTGAGCACCAAAATTTGCCCAACGACGCAAGCCACTTAGAGTCAATTTACTTAATAATTCATCGATATGATTTAGCATCGGGCGAACACCACGAGAGGCTGTCGATGCTAATTGGTGAATTAAGGTTAAGTAACCACGGAAAAGTTCTGCATCACCCAGGTTGCGCGCAGCCGTTGGCATACTGGAAAACAATAACGCTACCACTTCACCGGAGGTCATTGATGACAGTTTCATCGCCGCTGTCAGGCAGTCGCCTATGACATCTTCGCCGCATTCTTTAGCCACTAACGGCATTTCTTGCAGGTAAGAAATAACTACACTTGAACCGCGCCCTAAGTTGCATAAACTTTTAGCGCCGTCCATGTACTCTTGCAAACCCGTTGGTGACATCACCCGGGATGCTTCCTGGAAAGTTGACTCGATAACGTCGCGCACTTCCGGGGCGACATCAGCGAGTACCTCTTCGTAATCTTCTAGCTTCATCGACATAATAAATTTCTATCGTTAGCAGTACAACAAGCGTCAGAAGACAGTAAAAACCCTCTTCTGGTCGCACTCAGGTTGAACCAGTTTTAGCCAAAAAATGTTTCAACAGCTGCGTTTAATGTATCGCGCATGTCAGGATCATCGGTTAAAGGCGTTACCATGGTCATGCTACAGGCAGCTACTGGCGCAACACCCTTAGCTATTAATTGTCCTGAGTAAACCAGTAAACGCGTAGAGATACCTTCATCCAGGCCGTGACCTTTCAGGTTACGGGCACGTTGTGCGATATGTACCAGCTTTTCGGCTATGTCTCTGTCAACACCTGATTCTTTAGAGACAATCTCGATTTCAGTAGCTTCAATCGGGTAATCAAAATCCATCGCGCCAAAACGCTGTTTGGTCGATTGTTTTAAATCTTTCATTAAGCTCTGGTAACCAGGGTTATACGATATAACCAGCTGGAAATCAGGGTGCGCCTGAATCAGCTCACCTTTTTTATCCAGTGGCAGACTGCGACGGTGATCGGTTAACGGGTGAATGACAACCGTAGTATCCTGCCGCGCTTCAACGATTTCATCCAGATAACAAATAGCGCCCATGCGAGCCGCTGTTGTTAACGGGCCGTCTTGCCATTTGGTGCCGTCTTTATCGAGCAGGAAACGACCGACCAAATCTGATGCTGTCATGTCTTCGTTACAAGCCACTGTAATTAAAGGCTTGCCCAGCTTCCACGCCATGTGTTCTACAAAACGAGACTTACCACAACCGGTCGGGCCTTTAATCATCATCGGCATACGAACGTCATACGCTGATTCGTATAGTGCTATTTCAGAACCAACCGGCTCGTAATACGGCTCATCTTTAATTAAATATTGCTCAGCATCTACAATGTTTTCAGTAACAGACATAACCTACTCTCTCTAATTCGATTAACTCGATTAAAATATTTTGTATTTTTACTACTTTGTATCTAAACTTGCAGCACCGCTTAAATTCAAATCTAATAGACCTGTCATCAAGCCATACTACTTTTCATCTTCGGTTTCTGCTTCACCTGACCATCCGGCAGCATGCGCATCTTCAATCGCTTTACCATGAATTCTTTGGTGTCTCTCAAGCAGTTCCGGCGGTAAATGACTCACCAGACAACCATATTTGTCCCATTCTTTGTTGACCTTATCCAGTAAGGCATCAACACCTGCAAGGTTCCAGCCTTCACAGGTTTCTGTTTCTTCAATCAAACCAAAGACCCAGGCATCGCGAATAATTTTACCAATCGTGGTCATACCACCATTGAGTTCGTTTTGAATTCCAACATATTTATCGGGACGTGCCATATAAAACTCGTTTTGTAGTTAATAACTTGTGCATTATAGGCAAAAAAGCCCCTGACCGACATCAGTCCGACAGGGGCTCTCAGTCTTACTTAGGTATTACCTTGTCGCTCTTAAACAGAAACGCCGCGGTGAACAACCATTGCAGTACCAGCAGATTGAGCGAAGTTATCAAAGCCCAACAAACGAACATGGTTCTTCGGATGTGCTTTGTGACAATTCTCAATTTCAGCCAGGATAGCATCAACGTCAGTTTCACCAAACATTGGTAATTTCCACATGTACCAGTAGTTGCTGATCGCATTTTCTGGCTCAGTGTGTTCAATACCTGGGTTCCAGCCTTTATCTACAATGTACTGAATCTGAGCGCGAGTTGATTCAACGCTTAATGCAGGCAAGTAAGAAAAAGTTTCATATTTACGGCTTCCCGCTGCATCGCCTAGGCTTGATGCGTAATCTTGTACATCACTCATGTGATTTACTCCAATATATAAATAGTTAAATTCGTTTTTGATTAAGCTGCAAGGTACTGATGCTCAACACCTTGCGCTTGATGATTCATGTCGAACTGCTTATTTATGAGCAGCGTCGATTTTATCAACCGTATCAAACTCGAATTTGATTTCTTTCCAAGTTTCCATTGCGATTTTAAGCTCAGGACTGCTCTTAGCTGCTTTAGTAAGAACGTCTTTACCTTCTTTCTCAATCTCAACACCAGCGTTACGTGCTTCAACACATGCTTCAACCGCAACACGGTTTGCAGCAGCGCCTGCAGCATTACCCCATGGGTGACCTAATGTACCACCACCGAACTGCAGGCAAGAATCATCACCAAAGATGTTAACTAATGCTGGCATGTGCCATACGTGGATACCACCAGAAGCAACCGGGATAACACCAGGCATCGCGCCCCAATCCTGGTCGAAGAAGATACCGCGTGAACGATCTTCTTTGATGTATGAATCACGCATGATGTCGATCCAACCCAGAGTAGCGTCACGATCGCCTTCCAGTTTACCAACAACAGTACCTGAATGCAGGTGATCACCACCAGACAGACGTAATACTTTAGTTAATACGCGGAAGTGGATACCGTGGTGCGGGTTACGATCAAGTACAGCGTGCATTGCACGGTGAATGTGTAACAACATACCGTTATCTTGACACCATTGTGCCAATTGAGTATTCGCTGATAAACCACCAGTTAAGTAGTCATGCATGATGATAGGTGCGCCAATTTCTTTAGCGTATTCAGCACGTTTCATCATTTCATCAGAAGTAGGAGCTGTAACGTTCAGGTAGTGACCTTTACGCTCACCAGTCTCAGCTTCTGCTTTATGGATAGCTTCCATTACGAAGTCAAAACGGTGTCTCCAACGCATGAATGGCTGTGAGTTAACGTTCTCGTCATCTTTTGTGAAGTCAAGACCGCCACGAAGACCTTCGTAACATGCACGACCGTAGTTCTTAGCTGAAAGACCAAGCTTAGGCTTGATAGTACAACCCAGAAGAGGACGACCGTATTTGTTTAATAAGTCACGCTCAACCTGGATACCTTGTGGTGGTCCATTACAAGTCATAACGTAAGCGATTGGGAAACGGATATCTTCTAAACGCAGTGCACGCAGTGCTTTAAAGCCGAATACGTTACCAACTAAAGAAGTCAGTACGTTTACAACTGAACCTTCTTCGAATAAATCGATTGGGTAAGCTACGAAAGCGTAGAAACAAGTGTCATCACCTGGTACATCTTCGATCGCGTATGCACGGCCTTTGTAGTGATCAAGGTCAGTTAATAAATCAGTCCATACAGTAGTCCAAGTACCAGTAGATGATTCAGCAGCAACCGCAGCAGCTACTTCTTCACGTGGTACACCTTCTTGTGGAGTGATTTTGAAACAAGCCAATAAATCAGTATCTAATGGAGTGTATTCAGGCATCCAATACGTTTCGCGGTATTCTTTAACACCTGCGCTATAAGTTTTAGCCATTTCTAGCATCCTCTATTGTGCTTTGTTCGTGGTGCTAGAAAGACCTAACACCCCAAAAAAACTTGTTTGTTGACCCAGCATAAAACCCCTGGGATTCGTCAATTTCTTAACGTGGACGAACTATAATCGCGATTTACTATTTATAAAAATTAGTTTTTGTTATAAATTACATTTACTTTTGTTTATGGTTATATATATATGCACCTTACATTGCAACAATTAAAGCTGTTTGAAGCGGTCTCCCGCCTGAGCAGCTACACCCGAGCGGCTGAAGAGCTTTTTCTTACACAACCCGCTGTTTCCATTCAGATTAAGCGGCTTGAGGAACAGGCAGGTTTAGGCCTGTTTGAACAGGTTGGTAAGAAGATATTTCTGACCCCGGCAGGCAAAGAAATGTATGCCGCCAGTGTCGATATCCTTACAAGGGTCAAGGAATTAAAGATCGCCATTGATGAATTAGAAGGCTCGATTAAAGGCAGCCTGCAGGTTTCCGTCGTGACCACTGCCAAATACTTCCTGCCGAATTTATTAGGCTCATTCCTGCAACTATACCCCGAAGTTGAACCCAAGTTAAAATTTACTAACCGCGCACGCATTCTTGATCGTTTAATGAACAATGAAGATGACTTTGTGATTATGGGACAAGTCCCCGAGGATGATCATTTAGAGGCGTATCCGTTCTTAAATAACATTATAGGCATTGTCGCACCGGCTGACCATCCGCTGGCCAATAAAAAGAATATCGCTATCGAAGAGCTGACCAATCACCGTTTTCTCAATCGTGAAATTGGTTCCGGTACCCGTTACGTATTTGACAAATTATTAGAAGAACACGGGCTCAAAATTGAGCCTTATATGGAACTAGGCAGCAGTGAAGCCCTCAAACAGGCGGTCATGGCTGGCTTGGGCATCACGGCATTATCGGTGCACAGCGTGCAACTGGAACTCGAGGTCAACAAATTAACCATACTTGATGTCCAGGGCTTTCCTTTGAAACGAAGGTGGTACGTTGTCCACCTGAAAGGACGTAAACTGTCATTAGTAGGCAGAACATTCCTCGACTTTATTCTTAAAGAAAGCCACCAAATACTGGGTGAGGAATATGAGGAATAGAATAATATCACCATATCAGGCTTTTGCTGACCCAGCATATCGCTTTAAATACAATTCCAGTTTATAGACCGGTCTTTATTCAACTATAATCACATTTCTTTATATCAGAGGTTGTTTTCCATGTCAGATCACGAAACATTAATTTTTGAAGTTTCTAAGAATAACTTTAATACATCGGTTGTTCTTAACTCCCATAAATTACCCGTGCTGGTTGAGTTTATGGGCGTCTGGTCTGGCCCCTGCATACAAATGGAAGACACGCTGTCAAAACTGGCAAAAGAATTTAGCGGCCAGTTCGTTTTTGCCAAGGTTGATGTGGATGAACAGCCAGAGCTGATGAAAGAGTACAGCGTAGAAAATGTGCCCACTATTAAAGTCTTTAAAGATGGTGAGGTTGTTCGCACCGAAGAGGGTCTTTTACAAGAAAACGAATTGAAAGAGCTGCTTAAAGCCTATGGCATTTTCCGTCAGTCTGATGAGACCAGGGAGCTGGCCCGCCAAAAACACCTGCAAGGTGAGACCATTGAGGCGATTACGCTTTTGACGACAGCTATTCAACAAGATCCGAAAAATACGCGCCTTGCCATGGATATGGTACAGATATTTCTTGATATCAATGAACTGGAACAGGCTAAAAGCTTATTTAACCGGTTACCAGAAACTGACCGCGAGAGTGAAATGGGCAAGACCCTGCTCGGACAATTAACCTTTAAAGACCTCGCAACTAAAACAGATGGCAAAGAATCACTGCAGGCGAGATTGGTGCAAAACCCGGATGATGACGATGCCGGCTTTGATTTAGCCATTTGTTTAGTTGCTGAGCACCATTACACAGAGGCTATGAACACGCTGTTTACACTGTTTGATCAGAACCCTGAAAGTAAAGACGGCGCTGTAAAAGAGATGATTATCAATCTGAGCAATATGCTGGCTTCCAACGAGCCCGCTATTTCTCAAGAAGCACGCCGCCGGCTTGGCAGCTCAACAAGTTAAATGAAAGCTGACAACCAAGCATTCAACAGCAGGTAGCTGAGCCTGAATTTTGTTCAATTATATATTTCTGTTGTATTAATGCTGGCACATACTGCAGCAACAATAATAACGACAAGACGGCTTCAGAAATAAAACATGAATACAAGCCCTTGTTGTTTTATTTTTTAACTTCATTGAGCATCAGCTCAACCTTGCTGATTAACTCCCGCACATCAATCGGCTTTGTAATGTACTCATCAAAGCCGGCATCCAGGCCTCTTTTAATATCTTTTGGCATTGCGTTTGCGCTAACGGCAATCACGGGGGTATTGCATGACGCTTGTTTTTGTTTTAATTTACTCAAGACTTCAAAGCCGTCCATACCGGGCAGATTAATATCCAGCAAAATCAGGTCTGGCCCGTGCTCAGCCACAAGGTCCAGCCCCAGCACGGGCTCATGCGCACTCAACATGTGGATATTTTTCCGCTTCGAGAACAGCTGACTAATCAGCCGCAAATTGGCCGGGTTATCCTCAATATACAGCACTGTATATTCGCCCTCGGCTTTTTCGTGTGGCGGGTGAGATTTCAGCTCGTCTATTAGCGGTACAACATGCAGTTCTGAATGCAGTGTATCGGTGGGCAACTCGATCCAAAATGTACTGCCCTCTCCTGCCTTGCTGCTGACTCCGATATCGCCATGCATTAGCTCGATTATCTTTTTTGTAATAACAAGGCCAATGCCTGTGCCCTCAACTTCAGCCTGATTTTTACCAAGACGATTAAAGGCGATAAATAGCTGCGCCTGTTCTTCTGTTGTCAGCCCGGTGCCGCTGTCGGTAAAATTGACTCGGGTGCGCTGGTTTTTTAATTTTTCATAGCTGATTACAATCGTTCCATTTTCTTTGTTGTATTTCACCGCATTGGTTAACAGGTTCAGAAAAACCTGAATCAGCCGGGTGCGATCTGCGCAAACAGCATCGCCGTACTGTGACAATTTACTGATAGTCGTTTCAGTTCCACTATGATGCAGACTGATATTGATACCGCGGTTTTCTGCCAGCGGCTTTACAAGCCGGAGCGACTCTGAAATGACGTCGGCTAACACCACAGTTTCAATTGATAGATCAATACGACCCGATTCAACCCGGGAGAGATCGAGAACTTCATTAATCAGCTGCAGCAAATGCTCGCTGGCCTTAAGAATTTCATCAACATTTTCACTTTGTAAATCACTTAATGGCATGATCTCATCCATTTTGAGCAGCTGACTAAAACCGATGATTGCATTCATTGGTGTGCGCAGTTCGTGACTCATGCTGGAGAGAAACTGTGATTTTGCAAGATTAGCCTGCTCTGCTTCTTCACGGGCATTGATGAGTGTATCTTCAGCTTTTCTGCGTTCGGTTATATCGCGAAAAATGCCGACGAATCCCAGGCTGCTGGCACTTTGCACGGGTGTCACATTTAATTCCAGCGGAAACAAGGAAGCGTTTTTGTGTTTGCCATTCAGGTACCGGGTCTTGTTAATGACTTGCGTGACAGACAAGCTTGAATCAACAGATAAATGATCACTTTTTTGTTGTTCATTCTCCTGCAGAAGCATTGCGACATTTTTTCCTAACACCTCTTGGGATAAATAACCGAATATATTTTCAGCCGCCGGGTTAAATGTTTCAATCAGTCCATGCTCGTTTATGGTGATGATGGCGTCGGCAATCGCCTTAAGGATTGTGCGCTGCTTTGACTCACTGAGCTCGAGTGAATGTGTGCGATCATTAACCAGCAATTCCAGTTTGTCGTTAAGGGCTACAAGGTTTGATTGTGACTCTTCAACCTGGTGAATCATGGTCTGGAATGAACGCGCCAAAGCCCCTACTTCATCCGTCAGGCTGACTGGCAGCGAGCTTGTTATGACTTTCTGGTGAGTAAATTCGTCAACTGCGCGGGTCATTTGTTTTATGGGCCGGGAGATGCGTATAGACAAAATTATCGCTATAGCGGTAACCACCAGGGCTAGAAAAATAGCCCACCCGTTCATCTCTGCCAGCACTTTGGCGTGCGCTGCGATAATATCAGAATAATCTTGAGTCAGGATAACGGCAATGAAGCGTTGCGGACTGGAGGGGTCAAATTGTATTCTGGTAAAATTCACAACCTTTTTGTTGTCTGTATCTTCCAGCCTCAGAATCATATTGTACTGGCGACTGTCAGGAAGAAACAGTTTCGCAAGCCGGGGAATATCTTCCTGAATACGGTAGCGCTTGCCGAGATCAAAACCATAGCTTTTATCACTGCTACTGTGCAATAAATAACCACCACGATCATTGACAATATAAATTTCACTGCCCAGATCCTGGATATCAGCCTGTATGGTCCGCAATGCTTTACCTACCTCGGCTGTAATAATGATCAGACCGGACACTTCGCCATTTTTTTCATTATAGACAGGTGTCGCTGTACGCAGTACTTCCTGATGCGGAATGCTGATCTTGCCGTATTCACGGTTAAGGTTTATCTCTGACAGATACACCTGACCGCCGTAAAGCTTGAGTGCATCTTTAACATAGTCACGATGTAATTTGTTTTGTCGCCGCTCTTTGCTGACAATAACAGTTTTGTTGTTGTCACGCTCCACGACAACCAGTTCCTGACCAGCCTTGTCGATGTAGCGTATTTTCAGGTAAGCCGGTTTGCTTTCAAGAATGGTAACAAAGAATGAACTCATTCTTTTTATCCACTGCTGCGATGTTGACATGCCCTCTTTGTCAAAACCATTATTGCCCTGTGCTCGTAACAGGCCCTGTATTGGCGGCGTACTGGCCAGTACCAGGGTATCGCTCTTTTGTGATTTAATGTAACTTTGTAATTGATTGCCTGCTATTCTGATTTTTACGGCGATATCATGCAGTGTGTGCTCCACCAATATCTCCGTTGTTTTAGTATAAAACAGCCCGCCAATAACACCGGCACTCAGCAGCACTAAAAATATTGTTGTCAGACTAAGTTTATGAACAATCGAAAACCTCATGCGGTATTTTCTTTGTAAATTTCTTTGTTTTTTTCGTGCTGCTTATTCTGACGCATAAGGACCTACTTGCAGTTTCTTCATCAAATGACGAACTGACCTGTAATCTCTTGGTGTTACCCAGCCCATGTATTTGCCTGAAGTGGCTGCCTGACTGCCGGCACTGACTGACAGCAATACCTGCTGTACTCTCCTGAACAGATCAGCCGGCACACCATGCATGGAGGCAAATGCCCACTCAGGGTAAAGGTCGGTGCTGAGGAAAAACGGGAAGTCTTTAACGTCTTTATTATTAATGATTCGAAAGTAGCGCATATCGATTTCACCGGCCGTTTCCATTCTTTCAAGCCTGTCGGTACGCACCACACCTGCGTCAACTTTTCTATCGCGTACTGCCCAGACAACTTCCGGCTGTGTTTTACCTTTCGTAAAATGCAGTTTTTTCAAATCTTTATATGGATCGAACTCAGCTTCCAGCATTTCCATCCAGGCCACACGCCAGCCACCAAATGCCGGCTCGGATACAGCCATTAGTGTTTTACCCTTCAGATCCTTGAACGATATAATATCTTCATTTCTGACATGGGTAAAAATGACTGAACCAAATCTATCCTGGGCCGTATTAGCCCTTTTATTCTTGAGCGTTAACATCGCTTTTGCACCGTACAGCTGCTCAAGTTCAACAAATGATGATGGATTGGTCAGTACAAATTCGAATCTGGCCTGGCCTGCCTGGCGAGTAATTTCATCGAGACTGATGATAGGTAGCAATCTAAATTTATGATCAGGAATACTCTCATTCAGCACATTGATAGTGGACTGCCACTGCTGATGAGCGACATCAATTCCGTGGTGCGCTCTGACAGCAACATTGTATTCCTTTGCAATGACGCCGCCACTGATTGCGCACAGCGCCAGTACGGCGGCTAAATATTGCTGAAAAATAGTCATGAGTTACTTCCCTTTAGCCATCTGATCGTGATTCCTGGAGTTTTATCCAGCTTATATTATTAACACCTATTAACAGTGATGATATGAAGATGGCTGCTTATTAAAAAGCCCGCGCAGTGTTATTGCTAATTTATTATGCTGACAAATTGCTGATCATTACACATGGATTATAGAATAGCCGATATGAATATACTGTCTTTACGCAAATAAAGGCCTGTTAATTGCCATATTTTACAAAGTTGTAAACTAATACCCTAGTTTATTTAATGACTCTTTAATGCCTAAATAAATAAGACCTTATACTGCCCTGCATTCTACATCTGCGCCGCTTCAAATGACTTTGCTGTATTGTTTAGCGACTGCAATGCCTGTGCCTGAACTTTTTTATTTTTCCCTTAAAATGCTCAATGTTTGCAAAAGTCAGTGCTGCGTCACAAGAGAGCCGGTTATGTTAGCTAAGTTGCTGTCACACTGATCTATTGCACTGTCATGGAAAACGCAGCCTGAGGCCATTTCATCACAGCTATGATAAGCAGCTCGGCATACGCCCGTGTAACTGACTGCCAAAAACAATGTGTTACTTTAGTGGCCAGCGTTTCAGTTCTTTATAAATCACGCCCTGCTCGGTTGAGATCGATGCCAGTAAGACAAAATGGTTTACCGGCCAAACAGATAAAGCGACTTTCGATCTACGGTGATAATCACCGGCATTTTTCAGCAATGTTACATGTGCTTTAAATGATCTCGACTCGGCTTTGAGGCCGCACTGCTGACATGTTTTTTCGAGCTGTTGCTGTAAATGTCGCAATGCATCGTTTGTTTTATCCGGACCACACCATAGAATACGTGATCTTTTCCAGTAACCTGTTATATCGAGCTGCAGCTGGAATTTTGTCACAGCATCGAATAGCTTTGCGGATAACAGGCACTGCCTTACTGAATCATCTGCCTGACCGATATAACGCAAAGTCATATGCATCATCCCTGTTCGGGTTAGTTTTTCAGTAGTTACTTTTTTTTCGCCCGCAGCCAGCCGGTTAAGTTGCAAAGCCAGATCATCCGGTGGTACTAAGGCAAAAAACAATCGCGCATGCTGTTCCACAATTACACTCCTGAGAGAATTTCATCGGTGTTTTACAGGCCAATACCCATGCTTTATTTTACAGCCTGATGCCACTTTAGTATAAAACAGGCAAAAAAATAGCCTGAATAAATCAGGCTATTTTTTTCGACATGTCGTCAGGCTTTATGCAAACGGGTGTCGAAGCACAATCGTTTCATCCCGCTCCGGCCCGGTTGATATTATATCCACCGGTACACCAACCACCTCTGCCAGTTTGTCGAGATAGTTTCTGGCCGCTTGCGGCAACTTGTCCAGATCTTGCACGCCGACAGTTTCCTGGCTCCAGCCAGGCATCGATTCATAGATAGGTTTGCATTGCTCAAAAGCATCCGCACCAACCGGTGGCAGCTCAAGTATCTGGCCCTTGTATTCATAGCCGGTACAGATTTCAATGGTTTCAAGACCATCCAATACATCCAGCTTGGTAATGCATAAACCGGTAATGCTGTTAACCTGGGCAGCACGGCGCATTGCCACGCCATCGAACCAGCCACAGCGACGGCTACGGCCTGTTGTCGCGCCAAACTCATGACCTTTCTCACCCAGGTACTGGCCGATATCGTCAAACAGTTCTGTTGGAAAAGGCCCGGAACCTACGCGGGTGGTGTAGGCTTTTGTGATGCCTAAAATATAGTCTAAGTCTTTTGGTCCAATACCTGAACCGGTACAGGCACCACCGGCTGTGGTATTAGAGGATGTAACGTAGGGATAAGTACCCTGGTCGATATCCAGCAGTGTGCCCTGAGCACCTTCAAACATGATGCTTTTGCCTTGCTTTCGCAGGTTAAACAACATGCCAGGAATATCGGCGATCATAGGGATCATTTTCTCGCCATAAGCCATGGTTTCATCCAGCACTTGCTGATAATCAACGGTATCCGCTTTGTAATACTCTTTAAGCGCAAAGTTGTGATAGTGCATTATTTCTTTTAATTTTTCTGCAAAGGCATTTGAATCCAGTAAATCTCCGACACGGATACCGCGGCGTGATACCTTGTCTTCGTATGCCGGGCCGATACCGCGACCTGTAGTGCCGATGGCTTTGTTGCCACGGGCAATTTCACGAGCCTGGTCAAGTGCCACATGGTAAGGCATGATCAGCGGACAGGCTTCAGATATTTTTAAACGCTGTATCGCCGGGATGCCGCGTTTTTCCAGCATTTCAACTTCTTCAAATAATGCACTCGGAGACACAACAACACCGTTACCTATCAGGCACATGACATTGTCACGTAAAATACCTGAAGGAATTAAATGTAAAACCGTTTTCTCTTCACCGATCACCAGCGTGTGGCCGGCATTGTGGCCGCCCTGGAAACGAACAACCGCTGCCGCGCGATCCGTTAACAGATCAACAATTTTACCTTTGCCTTCATCGCCCCACTGGCTGCCAAGGACTACGACATTTTTTGCCATCTTATTTGGCCTCCACTACGTGCCATTTATTGTTTGTTTTTTGAATAATTCTATTACAGTTCATTGCCGATGCATCAGATTGTTGCCCGGGTAAAAGTTGAATTACGCATTCACCGGCCGCCCGCAAGGTTTCTATTAACTGCTGAAGCTCACTGTCAATGTCGGCTGCCGCAAGAATGCCATTGCCGCTATTGACGACGGCAGGACTTCCCAAATCTATCAATGTTTTTAAATCGGTGCTGAAACCGGTTGCCGGCCTCGCCCGGCCGAACACTTCACCAATTTCATCATAGCGTCCGCCGCGAGCCACTTCCTGACCCTGCCCGGGTACAAAAGCGGTAAAAACGATACCCGTATGAAAATGATAGCCACGTAATTCAGCCAGATCGAAATTGAGGTTAATATCGCCTATCCTGGCTTTAAGTACACGGCTCACCTGCTTCAAATAATCCAGAGCCTGCAATACATCATCAGCCGCGGCTTTTAAAACCGTAATGGCCTGATCAATCACTTTTTCGTCACCATTGAGTTCTGGCAATTTCAATAGCATTTGCGCAATCTCATCATCCAGATTTTGCACGGCTACAAACTCTTTAATTTCAGCCAAGGCTTTACGCTGCATCATATCAAACAGCTCAGCTTCCAGCGATTTAGACAGGTTGGCTTGTTTAGCCAGTGAACGATAAATGCCGACATGCCCCAGATCCAGGTAAACCTGCTCCAGGCCCGCCATGCTCAATGTTTTTAGCATCAGCTCAATCACTTCAGCATCACTTTCGATACCGGCATGGCCGTATAATTCAGCACCCACCTGAATCGGACTGCGTGAGCCGGCGAAGCCATCGGGACGGGTATGTAAGACGGTACCGATATAACAAAGACGGGAGATTTCTGCTTTTAAATGGTGGGCATCAATACGTGCCACCTGAGGCGTCATATCAGCTCTTACGCCTAACGACTTGCCTGTTAACTGGTCGATCAGTTTAAATGTCTGGATATCCAGATCATAGCCGGTGCCCGTTAACAGCGAGTCCAGATAATCAACCGTCGGCGGAATAACCAGCTGATAACCCCAGCTGGCGTACATATCCAGAATTTGACGACGCAAACTTTCAAGTTGAGCCGCTTCGGCCGGAAGGGCTTCTTCAATGCCCTGTGGCAATAACCACGCTTCGTTTTTTTTCATTTAACTCTTATTCAAAATGATAATTCTTTAGCTCATTATATAGAGCAATATAACACCAGCCAGCATACTGATGAGACCTATCCAGCGCAATGCGTTATCTGAAAACTGGCTAATCTGTTGCATAGTCTCACGCCATTTAACCGGACTGAGAAACGGCATTATACCCTCAATCACCAGCAGGAGTGCGACCGCATGTAAAATTTCATTCATTTCAGAATCTTAATTCAGTACCAGCAGACCATAAAAAAGCCGGAAGAAGGTTTCTTCCGGCCGGTTTTTTTATTTAAAAAACCCTATTTTGTTTTTTTACCGCTTGAGTCTTTCAGGTAACGGAAGAACTCGGAGTCTGGCTGTATCAGCATGACATCTGACTTTTCTCTAAAGGTTTCTTTATACGCCTCAAGGCTGCGGTAGAAACGATAGAACTCACGGTCTTTGGAAAAGCTGGATGCATAGATCTGGGCAGCTTTTGCATCACCGTTACCACGCAATATTTCAGCATCACGGTAGGCTTCAGCGAGAATCACCTTGCTCTGCTTGTCGGCATCGGCCGTTACACGCTCAGCGGCCTCTTTACCTTTTGAACGGAATTCACGAGCATCACGTTCGCGTTCGGTACGCATACGCTGGTATACCGATTCGCTGATTTTTTCAGGGTAATCAATGCGCTTGATCCGCACGTCAACCACCTGAACACCCAGTGACTTGGCTTTATCACCGGCCAATTGGGTCATGATGCCCATGATTTCAGCGCGCTCACCGACAATAACTTCCTGAATTGTGCGTTTACCAAACTCATCACGCAGCCCGTTATTAATTATCTGGTAAAGCAGCAAGCCAGCGCGGTGTTCATCACCACTGGTGGCGAGGAAATACTTTTCGACATCATTAATACGCCATTTGATAAATGAATCGACAATCAGGTATTTTTTCTCAGCGGTTAAAAAGCGTTCAGGGCGCTGATCAATCGTCAGAATTCGCGAATCAAACTTTCTCACGTTATTGACGAAAGGGATTTTCCAGTGAAGCCCTGGCTCGAAGTCTGATCGTTCAATTGTACCAAACTTTAACAGGATCGCATTTTCTCGCTCATCAACATAAAACGCTGATGAAAATACGATAATCAGGGCAACAGCGATAATAGCAGGTATCAGCTTATTCATTATCTTGTCTCCCTTGAACGTGACGGAATTCTGTTGCGGATATTATCAACGCCAGTGCCGGCATCTCGTGCGGCATCGCCAGCACTTAATGAATCAAGCACGTTATTGCTTTGTTTAGATGTCATACCAGAACTCTGTAAGATTTTATCCAGAGGTAAGAACATCATATTATTACCGCCTTTAACATCAACCATCACTTTTGTTGAGTTGCTCAATACATGTTCAACCATATCGATATATAAACGATCACGAGTCACTCCCGGTGCACGTTTATATTCTTTTAACATCGCAGTAAATCGACCGGCATTACCTTCTGCCCGGGCTATGACTTCCGCTTTGTAAGATTCTGACTCGGCGGTTAAACGCGCTGCTGCACCACGAGCTCTGGGAACCACTTCATTACGATACGATTCGGCTTCATTGAGAAAACGCACCTTATCTTCAAGCGCCTTATTAACGTCATCGAATGCAGCCTTAACGGCTTCAGGTGGCTTTGCCTGTCTGATATTGACTTCGGTTATCGTTAAACCGGTTTTATACTGATCTAAGATTTCCTGAGTTAACTTTTGCACATCAGCGGCAATATTGGCACGGCCTTCAGTGATAACAAAGTCCATATTTCTACGGCCAATGCTTTCACGCAGAGCGCTTTCTGTGGAATTTTTCAACGTCACTTCAGGGTCAGCTGTATTGAATAAATAATCCGTTGGGTTATCAACGCGATACTGAATAGTGCCTTCAATATCAACAATATTTGTATCTTGAGTCAGCATGGTTTCATCGACACCGATCGAATAAACCTTTGAAACATTAACCTTGATGACTTTTTGAATCGGGCGCGGTAGATGCCAGTGCAAACCACTCTGTACGGTTTCTTTGTATGCACCAAACTGCAGAATAATGCCACGCTCTGCCTGCTCTATTTTATAGATACCGGATGCTGACCACAGAAGGAGAAGAATAACTGCGATAACGCCCATTCCCATACCGCCACCTGAGGAGGAGGATGAGCCGCCTTTTTTACCGCCACCAAAAATACCACTCAGTTTTTTCTGGAAATTGCGCAGCGCTTCATCAAGATCCGGTGGTCCCTGATTATTGCCTTTATTTCCACGGTTGCCCCATGGGTCTTTTTGGTTATCGTTATTACCAGGCTCATTCCAAGCCATATGCAAACTCCAATAGTTTCAGTCTTTAAGAAAATGACACTTCAAGTCTGTCATGAATCACGCATTTTATGGGTGATGCTAACCACTCGCAAGGCTTTTATTACTTAAAAATAATTCAATATCCAGTCCTTCACGGCTGACAAGCTGGTTAAGGTCACGTCTGGCAACGGATAGTTGCAGTATGCTGTTGCCGCTCTCATCGGTTGTTTCATTCTTTATTGCACCTAAATCAAACAATAAAGCCCTGATTCTTGCCTCTGATGGACTCAGGCATATCTCAGTCTGCAGCAGATCCTGCTTAAATCGTTGCATCAGCAGGTTTTTTAACTGATCCAAACCTAAGTCTTTTTCAGCCGATAACCAGATACGCTTAACCTCACCCTGGTCATCCCGGTCTATCCATGGCTGCAGATCCAGCAGGTCAATTTTATTCATGACCTGAATCTGCGGCACTTCATCGGCACCAATATCTGCCAGCACCTGATTGACTTCATCGATATTGTGCAAACGATTATCATCAGCCGCATCAATCACATGCAGTAACAAATCGGCTTCTTTTGTTTCCTGCAAGGTCGATTTAAACGCATTGACTAAATCATGGGGCAGATGACGGATAAAACCAACCGTATCGGCAAAAATAACGGTGCAGGCTTCATCTAATTCAAGCCGCCTGAACGTCGGATCAAGGGTTGCAAAGAGTTGATCCTGAACATAAACCGCTGCTTCAGTTAGGGTATTAAACAAGGTTGATTTGCCGGCGTTGGTATAACCCACCAGAGCAATAGTAGGTACTTCGGCTTTTTTACGCGATTGCCTGCCCTGCTCACGCTGACTGGTGACTTTTTCCAGCCGGCGATTGATCTGTTTAATGCGCTGTGCAAGAAGTCGACGATCGGTCTCAAGCTGGGTTTCGCCCGGGCCTCTAAGACCGATACCGCCTTTTTGTCGTTCTAAATGGGTCCAGCCTCGAATCAGTCGGGTAGACAGGTGTTTTAACTGGGCCAGCTCAACCTGTAGCTTACCTTCAAATGAGCGGGCTCGTTGCGCAAAAATATCCAGAATCAGGCCGGTTCGATCCAGCACCCGACATTTGAATATCGCTTCCAGATTTCTTTCTTGAGAGGGACTCAAAGCATGATTGAACAATGCCAGTTCGACATCGTTTGCTTTGATATAGTTTTCAATCTCCTCCGCTTTTCCCTTGCCTATAAACAACTTGGCATTGGGGGTCTGGCATGAGGAAGTAAATTCAAAAAGCGAGACAGCACCGGCTGAAGCTGAAAGCTCCCGAAATTCTGCTAAATTTTCACGCTGACATTCTTCATTAACATCAACATGAATCAGAATGGCTCGCTCACCGGTTCCAGGACGATCAAACAAATTAGCTCCGACGAAATAAGATACAATATACACTCGATAACAAAGTTATTATCTGGCGTCATTATACCTTATATCTGAGACTCAGGAACGAGCATCATCTGTCTGACGAGAAATATATCAATCAGGTGTTCTGACCGTTTTCTTCCAGTCCCTGTGTCCATTTAACAGGTCGTGATGGCACAACTGTCGATATGGCATGTTTATAAACCATTTGACTGACCGTATTTTTCAACAACACAACAAACTGATCAAATGATTCAACCTGACCTTGCAGTTTAATGCCGTTAACCAGATAAATAGCAACGGGTACACGCTCTTTACGCAAGATATTCAAAAACGGGTCTTGTAATGATTGCCCTTTAGGCATGGTATAACTCCCTATTTTAATTAGAATTATTAAGGTTAATGCCGAAATAAATCCCTTTTTCAATTGTTATATGTTTATTCTTAATATAAACAAACTAATCATTTCTCTGAATTAGTATTCACTATGATAGCGAATTTTTCAAATTTTGCAGCAATTCATCAAGCTTGAGTGTTACCGGATCGTAAAAGTTTGCATCTTTTTCTTTTCTGAGCCAGGTTATTTGACGCTTTGCCAGTTGCCGGGTTGCATAAATACCCTTGTCGATCATTTCAGGGTAATCATACTGTCCTTGCAAATATTCCAGCACCTGGCGGTAACCCACTGCGCGCATTGACGGCATCTCCAGACTGACCTGTTGGTATTTTTTTAAGTCTTCGATTTCTTCAATGAAACCCTGAGCCAGCATTTTTTTAAAACGTTGCTCGATACGCTGGTGCAAGCTGGCCCTGTCTTCTGGAAACAATACGATTTTGATCAGCCTGTAATCGAGTTTAGCTGATGTCTGTTGCGCCCAAAGCGTCGACATTGGCTGGCCGGTAATTTCATATACCTCGAGTGCGCGCTGAATGCGCTGCGGATCATTCTGGTGGATTCTTGCTGCGGAGACCGGGTCCACCTGCGCCAAGCGTTGATGCATAAAGGCCCAGCCTTTTTCCCCGGCTTCTGATTCGAGCTTCAATCTAACGCTTTCATCGGCTGATGGCAGCGGTGACAAGCCCTCTTGCAAGGCTTTGTAATAAAGCATGGTGCCGCCGACCAACAGCGGTATCTTGCCACGCCCTGTGATGTCTTTCATTAACGCCAGGCAGTCGTTTCGAAAATCAGCAGCTGAATAGGTCTGTTCCGGTTCACGGATATCAATCAGTTGGTGAGGGGCTATGGCCAGCTCTGCCTGGGTGGGTTTTGCGGTTCCAATATTCATGCCGCGGTAAACCAGTGCAGAATCCACACTAATGATTTCACAAGGCAGTTGTTTTACCAGCTCAATTGCCAGGTCGGTTTTGCCCGTGGCGGTCGGCCCCATAATAGCAATCGCAAAAGCCGAGTCCGGCTCAGCTCCGGGAGCAATTGTCAGCATGATTACTGGCCTCTCATGAACAATTTATCGATCTGAGAAAGTTTCATTTGTACCCAGGTTGGGCGCCCGTGATTACACTGGCCACTGCGTTCGGTGTTTTCCATATCACGCAATAAAGCATTCATTTCCTGTATTGTCAGCTGTCGGTTGGCGCGTACTGAGCCGTGACAGGCCATGGTACCCATGACTTCGTTCATCTTATTTTTAATGCGCTCACTTCGACCATGCACACTAAAATCTGATAATACGTCTCGCAACAATGCTTCTGCATTGGTTTTATTTAATAACAGCGGAATTTGTCGAATGCGTAATGACTGCGGCCCGCTTCTGTCAACTTCCATGCCGATGTCTTTAAAGAATGCCTGTTCAGATTCTATCAGGTCGGCTTCTTTTTCACTGACGTCAATGTCTATCGGCAGCAGCAGCGGTTGTGATGCAATACCCTCTCCCTCATAGGCCTGTTTTAATCGTTCATAGGTAATACGTTCATGTGCTGCGTGCATATCAACGATCACCATGCCCTCACGATTTTCTGCAAGGATAAAAATGCCATGCAGTTGCGCTTTTGCAAAACCCAATGGCGGGTATTGGGCATGAGCTTCAGCATTATTAGAAAAATCCGCTATTTCTGCCCGCGCTTCTGAGCTAGCCAGTTTTGAATAGGCCGCTATTTGTTCTTCAACAGCTAATGACATCATCGATTGCCGGCCACTGTAAGCCTGGCCAGAACCTGAGTATTGCAGGGCCGCCGCCGGCACTGGATTCGTATTGGGTGCATCGACTGACGCAAACGATGGCATCTGCGACACCGCCTGAGCGGAAGGTGATATCTTTGCAATTGCATCATGGATCGAGCGGTATAAAAAGTCGTGTACGGTTCTTGATTCACGAAAACGCACTTCGCTTTTTGTCGGGTGCGCATTAACATCAACCAGCACCGGGTCAAGTTCAAAATACAATATATAGGCCGGATGACGACCATGATAAAGCACATCCTGATAGGCTTGTCGTATCGCATGAGTGACGACACGGTCTTTTACCATGCGGCCGTTGACGTAAAAATACTGCAGATCTGCCTGGCTTCTTGAAAACGTTGGCAGTGCGATCCAGCCCCATATTTTCAGACCAAAAGCCTCATGCTCAACATACACGCTTTGCTCGATAAAACTTTTGCCGCAAATGTCAGCCACTCTTTTTTCCTGGCCTAACTGATCTGATGCGGCCCTGAACTGTCTGACTGTCTTACGGTTATTGCTCAGTGTTAAGCCGATATCAAAACGGCTTAACGCGATGCGTTTTACCACATCCTCTAAATGCTTGAATTCGGTTTTTTCCTTTTTTAAAAATTTGCGCCGAGCCGGCACATTGAAAAACAGATCGCGCACTTCAATCGTGGTACCTGTTTTGTGTGCCGCCGGTTTTTGTTGAATTTCTTTTTCACTGCCGTCACCAATTACCTGCCAGCCCGGCTGGTTTTCAGTAGCGGATGTAATGACCAGCCTTGAAATAGAGGCAATGCTTGGTACCGCTTCTCCTCGAAAGCCCAAACTGCCGACATGCTCCAAATCGTCAAGGTTGCGGATTTTGCTGGTGGCGTGTCTTGATAATGCCAGCGCCATGTCATCTTTATGGATACCACTGCCATTGTCAGTGATGCGGATTAATTTAATGCCACCCTGCTCGATATCAATATCAATCTTATCTGAACCGGCATCGAGGCTGTTTTCAAGCAGCTCTTTAATCACAGACGAGGGCCTTTCGACAACCTCTCCAGCGGCTATCTGATTGATCAGCTGGTGTGGCATCTGATGAATACGTTTGAACATATTATTAATGGTTTACAATGAAAAACGTTATTTTATCAGGAAGCGATGCGGATGGGGGGCTTTTAGCAAACTACTGACTTCAATTGATTGTAAAACTGCCTGCCAGAAAAGACGCTTTACAGGTATGGCATTATGCCACTGTATACGGAATTCTAAGTGCTTGCCCTACTTGTAAATGATCACTGGTCAGACGATTTGCCATTTTCAGGTCCATTGATGTGACGTCATACTGCTTGGCGATGCCAGCCAGTGTTTCACCATTAATGGTTGTATGTTCCTTGTTATTTAAAGACAGCCAGGTACCCGGCGGTGCTTTACGGCTGAAATAGTCAGACACTCCACGCAAGATAGCTTTAGCCGTTTTATGCTGATGAGCCGGACTGCGAAGCTTTCGCTCTTCTCGCGGGTTAGAAATAAAAGCGGTTTCCAGCAATATTGAAGGTACATCGGGTGATTTTAAGACCGCAAAACCGGCTTGCTGAACCCGGCGCTTGTGCACCCGGCCAATGCGTTTTAATTCACCCAGCACTTCATCTCCGACATCAAGACTGGACTGAATGGTCCCGGTTAAAGATAAATCCAGCAGCACTTCGGCCACCATATCATCTTTATTATCGAGCTTTACGCCGCCGATTAAATCTGAGGAGTTTTCTTTTTCTGCCAGCCAGCGAGCGGTTTCTGATGACGCACCGTCAACCGAGAGCGCATAAACCGAAGAACCGCGGGCATTGGTGTTGCGATAAGCATCGGCATGTAATGAAATTAACAAATCAGCCTTATGTTCACGGGCTTTTTGTACCCTCTCCCGCAGGCCCATATAATAATCGCCATTACGGATCAACACCGGTTTCATGCCCGGGTATTTTTTAATAATTGCATGCAGTTTACGTGCAATTTGCAAGGTAATGTCTTTCTCTCGGGTGCCCAAATGACCGCTGGCTCCCGGGTCTTTGCCGCCATGGCCGGCATCAATTGCGACGATAACATCACGTAATTTTGCTTTCTGTTTTTTCTTATACGTGACGGCAGTGCTATTTGAATCTTCAAGATCAAGTACCAGGCGATAACCGGCATTAGCTTCAGGACGCAGCAAAAAACTGCGCGGCGTCACCGTATTTTTTAAATCCAGCACGATTCGAAGATCTGTTTTATTACGAACGCCGGTTCGCAGACCGGTTAGCAAACTATTGTGCATTTGCTCGACCAGTCCTGAATCGAGTAGCTGGGTATTTTTAATATCCACAACCACCCGCTCCGGGTTATGTAACCGGAAAAGAGAGTGGTCAATGGAACGGTCTAAGTCAAATACCAGTCTTGTTCGATTCGATGACTGTGACAGACGTATATTCTGGACCGAGGCTTTTTGCGAGGCTTCAGCCACACGCGCCATCATGGGCGCTGCGACAATACCGCCCATTCCTACGAACTTTTTAAGAAAATTACGCCTATTTGCCATGACAAGCTGCCTGTTTTTTGAACAGATACCAATAAATGTTAGCTTATAGTGTCGCTTTTTTTATAGATAAATCAAGTTTTTTCTTAATAAATTTAAACAGATAGCACACATTGCTAGAGTAATTAGTCATCAAAAAGACGTAACATCACTTTTCTGCCGGACTCGGTTAATGCTTTGATTTCAAGATTTCTGCCTGATTCAGCGTAGCTCAAGTAAATCTCAAGATCCGCCTGTGGTAGATAACCTTCAGCCTGTTGTGGCCATTCAATCAGGCTAATTGAGTGCGCATCAAAATAATCCCGGCCACCTGCATATTCCAGTTCTTCCGGCTCAGCCAGGCGGTACAAGTCAAAATGATAAACCGTTACACCGTCCAGCTCATAAGGCTCTACCAGGGTATAGGTGGGACTTTTAACAACACCCTGGTAACCCATTGATCGCAGAAACCCTCTAACGAAAGTGGTTTTACCGGTACCCAGATCACCGTGCAAGAATACCACCATGCCGGCAAAGCGGTATTGTGCCAGGCGGCTGGCAAATGCTAACTGGGCTTTTTCATCAGCCAAATACAGGCTAAACACATCGGGTGTATCTGTCGACATAGTTAATCTTTAGTTACCGCTGTTGAGTAGTTAATCTGTTGACGAATAAAGCTGAAAAGATCACTGGCCAATAATCCAATCTGGCCGTCTTTTGCTGCCGCATCTGCCGCCTGTGCATGAATACAGACACCTATTCTGGCGGCTTCATCTTTAGCGTAGCCCTGGGCCATCAAAGCCGCTATCAGCCCGGTCAGCACATCACCCATGCCGGCGGTTGCCATTCCCGGGTTGCCAAATGGGCAGATATCGACCTGTTCACTACCATCATAAACCAGTGTGCCCGCTCCTTTGAGCACGACAAGCGCATTATATTCCTGATACAGCTGCCTAACCGCCTGAAAACGGTCCCGCTCTATCGTTTCAATGTCAACACCCAGCAGTCTGGCCGCTTCTCCCGGGTGAGGCGTGATCACTGCATCGCCCAGATCCGCAGCATGATCAGGCAAATGATAGAACGCATCGGCATCGAGGATTTTATGATGTGGTTGATGAATGACCTGCTCAAACAGCTGTTTGCCCCAGTCATCACGCCCCAAACCCGGGCCTATCGCTATCACGTTCACTCGTTTTAAAAGCGTCTCAGGAATCACCGGCAGCTCGATTCCATAGACCATGATTTCAGGCTGAACCGCCACCACAGCGGCCACATGCTGCGTTCGAGTAATCACACTGACCCGTCCCGCACCACTTCTTAATGCCGCCTGCGCCGCAAGAATGACAGCGCCACACATTCCCAGGTTGCCGCCTACGATAAGTAAATGGCCGGTCTGGCCTTTATGGGTACAGGCCGGTCTCTGAATGATGTGTGATGACAGCTCTTCATCGGATAACAAGTAAGCGTCTTCGTTTACCTGGCTGTAGACTGAGGCCGGTACATGCAAATCATTAAAAATGATTTCTCCGCAATGGTTGCGTGCCATGCCGGTAAACAGACCTTTTTTCAAGCCGATAAAGCACACCGTGTAGTCGGCAATAATAGCCGCACCCTGCACTGCACCGGTATCGGCATTTAAACCCGAGGGCACGTCCACAGCAATAACCGGGGTCTCCAGCTCATTAATTTGTTCAATGATTGCTATCCATTGCTGGCTCAGCTCTCGCTGCAAACCTGTGCCTAATATTGCATCAATGATTAAGTCTGCATTGAAGGCGGCGCGGTTGATATCCTCAACAAACTCGCCGCCTTCTTCAAGCCAGTCTAAATAAGCCTTTTTGGCATCACCTTTTAATGTCTCTGCATCAACCAGACTATAGACATTGAGCTCACAGCCCAGTTGCATGGCCTGTTTTGCAAACAAAAAACCATCGCCTGCATTATTGCCAGCACCGGTTAATACCAGAATGGAATGGGCTTGTGGAAACTTGAGTTGAGAAAATTCGAAGACAGCATTTGCAGCGCGCTGCATTAATTCATAAGAAGCGATGCCGGCTTGATCGGCATCGCCGGCAGTGGCCAGGCGATCCAGTTCACGGCTTTGTTGCGCGCTATAGAGTCGGTGTGAATAAAACATAACGCGATCATAACAAAAGTTTTAACGCCTCAAACAATTGTTTTCAAGCCTTGATGGTTTAATAAAAAATTAAACAGCCACCTTGATTTGATCGCGGCCCATATCCTTTGCCATATACAATGCTTTATCAGTGCGTTCAAACAACGACTCGCGACCTTCCTGATGAAGGTAATTTGCCATACCGATGCTCACGGTGATTTTGATCTGCTGGCCATCAAAACTAATCAGCTGATTTTTTAAAGACAAACGAATTCTTTCTGCCACATCCATTGCCGTCAAAGAATCGACATCGAGTAAAACGGCAAACTCCTCACCGCCATAACGAAACAAGACATCACTACTGCGTGTTACTTCTTGTAATGTATTGGCCACTACACGCAATACTTCATCACCGGCCGCATGGCCGTATTGGTCATTGACTTGTTTGAAAAAATCAATATCCAGCAGCATTAAACTTAATGATCGTTCGTGCCGATCTGCCAGGCTCATTTCACGTGCAATGTCACGATCAAATGCTGCGCGGTTATTCAGGCCTGTTAACGCGTCTATCTGTGATAACAGCACCGCTTTGCGATACATGATCGCATTACGCAGTGGCTGCACCAGCACACAAAGCAGTTTTTCCAGATGTTTGAGTTCATTTTCTGTAAAGCGACGGCCCCGATAAACCGTCAGCTCACCGAGCTTTATCTCATCCACACTCAGGTTATAGGCACATTGATGCCGCGATTGCCGCCCAAAGTGGAGATTTATTGCCGGCTCTGGAAACTCCAGTGAGTAATGGAAACCATCAAATATCAGATCTTCAGCCACCGCCTGCATAAAAATTTCCACGCACCTGTCGACTTCAAGTGTGGCTAATAATCGATTTGTGACGCTATGCAGACGCTGCTCAAGCTGTGCCTGACGGTATTCCCTGATCCGTTCGGCTCCAAAACTGATAACTTCTAGATTGCGTTCTAACGCTGGCAATTGTATTTGTGTGCTCATGACCCGTAAATCCTGTTAATGATTTACGGAATATGTAGCTATTTTCATGCCAATAAAGGAAATTACTGAATAATCAGAGACTTAAAGCAGGCCGGCTGAAAAATGACGGAAATTTGACCCGTTACATTTAGTAAAAAATAATGCTGCCGACAGGAACCCGTCAAACGCTACTGCTGGCTTTCAAATACACAACGATCAATCGATGGCCGCATACAACGACGACCATCTGTCCAAAGAGCATTATCAAAACGCGTATTCTCAACTTTGACATTAGAGACGATGGCATTGCTTAGATCTGCATACGACAAATCAGCCCCGGATAGATCGGTATTGCTGAGGTTTGCGCTGTTGAGATTGGCACCGACTAATTTGGCCGCTTGTAAATTAGCATGCGATAAATTGGCATTGAGCAGACTTGCGTAAGACAAGTTAGCGAACGACAGATCGGTTTTCACCATTAAAGCATCGTTTAGAACAGTACTGTGCAGATTACTAGCACTGAGGTTGCTGGAAATAAGGTCAATATTGCTTTTATTACAGGATTGCCAGTCTATATTAGCTGCGGCTTTCACAGCACAGTCTGTTTGCCGAACAGGTTGTGCTGGATCCGTGAAAATAAAGCCAAAGACTAAAAGAGCCACGACAACCGCAATGCCGGTGAAACCATAGACGCGTCTGTGTTTTACCTTTTTACGCTGACTTGAGAAATCGGCTTTTAATTTGAGGTACGCAGCGGAGACTTCTTCGTTATTGTGACGTCGGCCGGCTATATCACGACGCTCTTCACTGGTTCGGTTTTTATCACGCCGGTTTTCATTATCCCGGCGCATGTCACCTTCGCGCTCATCTTCACGAAGCCTGGCTTTATTTAGCACCAGCCTGCCTTCAACCGTGTGTGCATTTTTGACTTCATCAGGGATTAATGAAGGCAGCTTCTCGATCGGGATCCAGTTATTTTTATCGACACTCACCAGAGTATCAACATCAATACGCTTGAGGATAAGGTAACTTCCGATTAGTTTGGCAGGGAAAGGACCGGTAACTTTTCCCTGCTTATTGATATACCAGAGGTTTGGTTTTTTAGCTGATACTGAACTCATACACTGATAATAGATCCATTTAGTGTTTTTGTCAGTGAAAACAGTTTAAAAGCTAAACCTCAAGAACGCTCATGCCGCCCATATAAGACTGTAATACAGCCGGGATTTTAATACTGCCATCCGCTTGCTGATAGTTTTCAAGCACAGCAACCAGACACCTTCCCACCGCAACACCGGAACCATTGATGGTATGTAACAGTTCAGGTTTGTTGGTTTCAGGGTTACGGTATCTTGCCTGCATGCGCCGCGCCTGAAAATCAAGGAAGTTGCTGCACGATGAAATTTCACGATAAGCCTGCTGGCCCGGCAACCAGACTTCAAGGTCAAAGGTTTTAGCCGCTGAAAAACCGGTATCACCGGCACAAAGCGCCAGCAGCCGATACGGCAATTCCAGTTTTTGTAAAATGGCTTCTGCGTTCGCGGTTAAAGAGTCCAGCGCAGCCCATGAATCTTCGGCTTTGACTAACTGCACCATTTCAACTTTTTCAAACTGGTGCTGGCGAATCATGCCGCGGGTATCGCGACCATACGAACCGGCCTCTGAGCGGAAACACGGTGTATGTGCAACAAATTTCTTCGGCAAGTCTTTGGCATCCAGAATCTGGTCACGAACTATATTAGTAACCGGTACTTCCGCCGTTGGAATTAAATAATATTCCTGTTCACCACCTAACTTAAAAAGATCTTCTTCAAATTTTGGTAACTGGCCGGTACCACGCAAGCTGTCTGCGTTGACAATATAGGGCACATAGACTTCTTCGTAGCCGTGTTCGTTGCTGTGGGTATCGAGCATAAACTGGGTCAGCGCACGGTGCAGTTTTGCCATGCCACCACGCATCACCACAAAACGTGAGCCG
>JAOUKT010000137.1 GCA_029882395.1 Gammaproteobacteria bacterium | reverse complement strand
CCAAATGCTCTCTGGCTAATTTATTAATTTCTTCTTTCATAATTAACTCTCAATATATAAATTCTGGCCTGGTAGAAAATTTAAGCCGGGTCAGAGCCCAGCTTTCTCTTATACACTGTGTTTTTCACCGACAAGTGGCTCATTGTTTATGCAACATTGTAGCTTTTTTTACATGCGTTCATTTTTCAATCTGCATCATCACGAACAGATAACAAGTGCTGATTAAGCATACTGCAAACAGCCTGAATCTGACATTTGTACATACCAATACAAAGCAACAGAGGCAACGTCTTTTAAGCGCCCAACTGTGCTGATGCTATTTTAATCCCCTCGCAGCTATAACACGAGCTGCAAATCTTCTGCTGAATGCTTATGCTGATTTATTGCAGCATCCAGAAAAAACTCACCCGCGAGCCAGACGCTTTAAGAAATCTTCACGTGAGCCTGCATTGATCCAGCCAGTGGCGATCGTCTTGCTGTGCTCGGTATTTACCCGTCCGCGGTGGATGTGAGAGGGAGAGGCCGGAAAGATGACCAGCTTGCCCCGTTCCGCCTCCTCATGATGCTGCTGCCAGTGGAATTCCGTACCGGCTTCGTCCACAGAATCGCAGTAGAGGATCCAGGCCAGCACGCGGTGCGCCGGCTCGGTGGCTTCGTCGCTAATCGTCCAGTCACAGTGCCACTGCCGGAAGCCCTCGCCTGGAGCGTAACGCTGCAGGTTGAACACCGGCATCACAAACAATTCCTGCTGCGGGCAGACCTGTTGCAACAAAGGGCGCTCCTTCAGGTAGTGTTCCAGTCCAGCTGAGACAGCCCGCACGATCAGGTCTGCAAGGGCAAATGCCTCGGGGTCTTTACGGCTGAGGGCAACGAGGCTGATATCCGTAGAGACCTTGGCAGGCTCGGCGTCGGTGCCACTGACACCAAATGCGACACCCGCTCGCTGCAGGTCCTTTCGCCGGTCAAAGAACTCCATAACACCATCTGCAGTCGCCTCGAAGCCGGCATTACGGTAACGACTGATCAGCTGCATGTTGGCAGCTCCTTCCAGCAAATAGCGTTCAGTGCAGCCAGCCATTGCCAATGAGCCCGCCAACCGCTCATGCTGCTCGCAAGCTCCGGGGAGACCACAACCGGGGGTAATTGACGCGCCATCGGCTGGGTATGACAGTCTTTGTTATCCATTGACTGATTTGATATCACTGTTTTTATTGAAATATTTTTCATAATTCTCTACATTAAGTCCTCGCAGAATACGGCTGTTGCTAATATTAACAAAACCCGTGCTGCGGTCCCACTTATCTCTGCACATTAACAACCTGAGTGTGTGCATTTCTTACCGATTGTTTTGATTTTTTACGGCCTCAGCCACAAAGGTTTTGACGTTTTTATCATTAATATCTTTCTTTTTAACAATTTTTAGATGTCTTCTATTCTTGCCTTTTCCTTCGAGAATTGCCGACGGGTCAGGAAATTCAGCGCCATGACTAAACTCAATAGAAATGTGATCCTTGTAAGGGAATATACCACCTAGCAATACATTGCCAAGCATAAAAACCAATCCGCCATACTTTATCTCTTCTGTGAGATTTTTATCAGCCGCAAGAAAAATCGTTCTTATTGGCTTGATAATCTCAACTTTATCGGGCGATATGGCCTGCAAATCTTCCATAAACCTATTGACTCTATCATCATCCATAATTTTCAAACTGCCTCGGCGTCATGTTTAACAAATTGTTAGCGGAAAGTGGGATCAGAACACAGTTTGTATTCAATTTCCAGGCCATATAAACTCAACCCGAATACCACTTGGTTCGTAGCACATCATGTGCTTTGCAGGCCCCTGTCGCAAAAACTCAGGCGAGAATTCGATTATTATTCCGCTGTGTATCATTACCTTGTGGATGTTATTTAAGACCTCTTCGCTTTCAACATTAAAAGCAATATGATGAAGTCCGACATTTTTGTTTTTGTCAAACTCCTCTGTCATTTCTTCATTTGTTTTCCAGAGTGTAATCATATTCTTGCCATCACTGACGAATATGGCTGGATATTCTTCGTTCCGCCGCACCTCTTCCCAGCCTAATAAGTCGGTAAAGAATGAGGCACTTTCTTCAAGTTGTGAGACGGCGAGCCCAACATGATGAACACCGCTAGTAACTGGCTTATTCATGATTTCCT
>JAOUKT010000035.1 GCA_029882395.1 Gammaproteobacteria bacterium | reverse complement strand
TTCGTGTTCGCTTAAGATATCTTTAATCGAACGGCATAAAGAGTCTCGTGGACCATGTTCGATAAAGATACGCACGCCACTGTCATATATTTGCCGGACAATCTTCGGAAAATCGATTGTCTGCGCTGCCTGTCCAGTCAGTGCTTCTGCAATTTTTTCAGAATCGGGACTGTACTGACCAGCAAAATAGCTTGAATATAAGCGTACTGGGGCATGTGTTTTTACGTCGCGGCTATGAATTTTTTTCCAGCTTGCTGTAAAGCTGCCAAGCACCGGTGCATGACATGCTAAATCATGATTTAAGGGGATGTGCTGGATATCAGGTATTTTCTGAAGAAGTCTTGCGCAGGCTTTTTCGTCGCCTGCAATGACACACTCTTTAGGTGATGAAATAATCGTCAAATATACTTTTTCTTCAGCATCAACCAGTGCTTTAATTAAAGAATGATCACAAAATACAACCCAGCTTTTCCAGCTGATTTTGCTATTGTTTTCCAGTTTCCAATAATCGGCGACAGTGTTGTAGTCATTACAAAGTTCGCTTTGATAAAGACCAGATTGCCAGATCTCATCAATTAACGCCGGTAAGTCATTCCAGAAACCAAATGCTAACACCGAGTTTGTTTCACCAGAGGATAAGCCGAAGCCGGCATCTGCTTTAAGCTTCCATATTTTCTGACTAATTGTGGCGTGCAGCTGGCTGACAAACGATGACCCGCACAGGTCATTGAAGGCATTGTTATGGGTTTGGTCTTTCGACCAGTCTGGATACATCCAGCCACAGTAGTTTTCAAGACTGCCGTTAAACTGTTCTCTGAGTGCTTGTGCAAGCAGCGGATAAGTCTCCAGTAGTGCAGATGCCGAGCCGTTATAAGCTGATGCGGCACCGGTAAACATAAAAGCAAGCTCACCTTTAACCGGCTGTGAGTAACGGCAATAGTCGCCATGCCATCCCTGCTGATGCGGCGTGTTGTTAAGGTGATGTAAACACTGTAGTTTCAGCTCATTAAATTTTTCTTCGCTATCGAAATAAAATCCCGCTCTGAAGTCGCCCGTTGAATCACTGTTTGCAAAATGATCATTTGAAATATTTTGTATCAGGTCTTCAAGTGTTGGCCCGCTGTAGAGCGCAATTTCTCTGTTATCAGAGTGGGATTTGAGCAGGTTTATACCGCTAGTTTTTGGTATTGCCTGGACCATAGGCGTCACGGCTACTGCATGAGTATCATTTTCCAGTAACGGGTTAGCGGGCGTGTTAATGTGGTGAATGCCGGCCTGTTGTTTCCATATTCCAAGACTTGATTCAAGCAGATTTTCAACCCAGCGATTGCTACCAAAGCTGTTATAGAGTGGCTGCAGTTCATCATGGTATGCAGATAATGTCTGCTGAAAATCACTTTGCGAAGGCAGCTGGGACAACTCTGCCAGAACGGGCAAAGACTGCTTCTGTGCATAATCGAGGTTACAGAGCACCCATACAATGGCAGCATTGGCATTTTTGCCTGTGGCTTGCAGGCTGTTTTGTAAGGCTTCATCGCCTATCTCAGCGGCACCAACGATAGCGCTTTCTATCTCGTTATTTTGGATGCACTCAAACGCGTAGTCCAGTGCATAGTTAGTGCTCAGTTTTTCTCCGGAAAAAGTTAGACCCTGTTCTCTGAAATTGTACTTGTTATTGATTCTGTTCGCGCAAATATTTGGCATGCAGCCAATAACAATTGCTGAATTCAGTGGCGGGAATATATCATCTTTGAGTTGCTCAAGTGTGGTCTCGTCTGTCGCCAGTTTGTTATGTTCAAAATGTTCTTGTAAATGCAGGCGTAAACTGCCGCGGCTGCATTCTGAATCGACTTCCATGCCAATAAAGACGGCTGTCTTATCGGCATTAAGTTTTGTCACTAAGTCGTCGTTGTTTTCTAAAAGTTGCAGCAGCAGGGTTTGCTGGCCAATGCTTTGCTCGAGGTCTTTTGGCGGGAAGCCCATGTTTTTAGCATTGAGTAAAACTTTGTCTTTGCCAGCTGATGTGTATTGAGGATTGTTTAAAAATGCAAACAGTTCGTTTTCGTTTTTGAGGCCGCCATAACTGAATTCGATTGCGACGAGCGCTACGCCAGATGCTGACTTCTGTTTGTTTTTTATGCGGGTGTATTGGTGTTGCTGTGGGAACTGTTCAGGGTTCCATTCTTCAAGAATAATATGCGCATTATTGCCGCCAAATCCAAAACCATTTATTGCCGCCCGCCTGGGGTGTTGCAGCTCATTCCATGGTGTATTTTTTTCAGGAAAATAAAAGCCACTATCTTCGAAGCTGGCAGTTACGGCACTGCAGGGTACAGCGTAGGGCAGGGTTTTATTTTTAAATGCCTGCAGTACCTTTACAATGCTCGCCGCGCCTGAGGCAGTAATCAGGTGACCTAAAATACCTTTTAGTGAACCGACTGGCAGCGCTGTGTTTGCACCGAAAACATTTTTCATGCTGTCAATTTCACGACTGTCACCTGTCGCTGTTCCTGTTGCGTGGCACTCAATATACGAAATTGTTTTGGGGTCAATGCCGTTTTTTGAATAAGCGGAACGGATACAGGTTTCCTGTCCCTCAACAGAGGGCGTTAAAAAGCCTCCATCGCGTCCATCATTGCTCAGGCCGACACCTTGTACCAGGCCTAATATCTCATCACCATCCTCGAGCGCATCACTCAGGCGCTTTAGTGCCAGAAACGCTACGCCTTCTGCCGGAATTAAACCATCGGCCTCTTTATGGAACGGGCGTGACTGGCCGCTAGGCGAGAGTGCGTTTAAAGCACTAAAACCCACATGTAAAAACAGCGAGTCAGCTGCATTAATGCCGCCGGCAAGAACAAGCTTTGATTTGCCGGAATGTAACTGGTCACAGGCCATCTTAACGGCGTATAAACTGGAAGCACAGGCGGCATCCAGACAAAAAGCGTCGCCACTAAAGCCAAGGTTTTTTGCTATCAGTTGCGCGGGAAGGCTGGAGCCATAACGATTATCAGGGTGGATATCAGATGGCGTTTTAAAATAATCAGGTAATAAATTGTGCAGTATTGTTTCTTCATATAGTTTGGTATGTGAAGGATTTGGGTAAGACAGATTGCCTAATATGACGGAAGTTTGATTACGTGTCTGCTGATTCAGGCTGATCAGGTCTTTGATAGCTAAATAGGCTGCTTGCAGGCTCCATTTGAATAATGGGTCGAGACGATTAAGGTAGTCGTTATCCATTGAGAACTTATCAGGATCCCAGTTAAAATTTGAAACGTATCCACCTTCGGAACAGTAGGCCTGGTCTCCTGTGATTTTTTTTCCTGTTGCCAGGACTTTTTCAGGTTTAATTCTCCAGTAGTCAGCTGACACCGGCGTTATTTTAGTCTGGCCAGCCTGAACAGCTTGCCAGAGCGCTTCAGGTGTATCGCAGCCAGGCAGAATGCAGCTATGTCCGACCAGCGCAATAGGTTCTTTTTTAAGGCTGTTTTGCATTTAGTTCAGGCCTGCTTTTTCACGGTAAATTAAATCTGACGTACCGGTGGTGATATCAAGTGACTGGATCAAGCAAATGATGTCACCATTAGGCAGGCTAAAAATTAAATCGCCAGAAGCCTTAAACGTATCATGACTTGCAATAATAAATACTGCGTTGATATCCTGGTTGATGAGCTGGCCGGAATATTGCGGATTAATATGAAGTGATTTAAAACCTGTTGGTAAACTGTCTTTATCAATTTGTTCCATGAGCCAAAGGATTGCTAACTGAATGCCACCATCTAAAAGTGTGAGATCACTTTTCCATGTTTGTTGTGGGCCGGAAAACGGCAGCGCGTGTTTAAGCACAGCATAAGCGCTAGCTTCTGAGAACTGTTCCAGTTTCTCTATGACCTGAAAATCAGGTCCGTGAAAAAGACAGCGAGGATAGATTTGTTTAATGTTCCATGACTGTGCTGGCTCTGCTTTGTCTGGCATACTCAAGTATGGCAGTTCTATGTTTTTTTCAGCAAGACAGGAATAGTGAGTGACGCCTGATTCTGACTGCAGTACAAAGCTTAATACTTCATCTTTAAATTCGATATGCAAACGGTACCAGTTTCCAGTTGAATTAAAGTTATCCAGAATCATGCCTTTATTAACGGAGAATGTCCTGAGTGAAACGGGCGAGTTGATAATGATGTTTGCGATACGTAAAAACCATTCACTTACCATCATCGCAGGTACGACAGTTTGTTCTTTAATCACATGGCTTGAAAGCCAGGGCTGAAATTCCTGGTGTAAAAAAAGGTCTACTGTGCTTATGTTAAGAGACTTGTTTTTTGACCAGTTATCTAATGCGCCGCCACCGATGACAACCTCGACTGAATTGTCTGGCCCGCATAATAATTCATCGACAAATGCCTGAGCACCGGCATCTATGTCTAATAGCTTGATGCCTTGTGATTCAAAGTGTATTTTAAGTTCAGGCGTTACCATGCCACCATCCCATGGTCCCCAGTTAATGGATTTAACGACGCAGCCTGTGCCAGTTTCATTTCGGCGTTTATGTTCGAGCTGGCAAATTTTATTAAGTACTTCATTTGCCATTGCATAATCTACCTGGCCGACATTGCCTGTGCGTGATGCTACCGATGAAAAACAGCATAAAACAGAAAGCGGGTCATCGGTCGTCAGCTCTAGCAGGTTTTTAAAGCCTTTGACTTTGGTATTAAAAACGCCCCGGAATTGTTCTTCAGTTTTTTCTCTGATTAACTTGTCGGCAAGTATGCCGGCACCATGAACGACACCTTTGATTGGTCCGATCTGGTTTCTAACATGATTTAAGGTGTGCTTGACGGCCTCGTAATCGCCGATATCACAGCTGAAATAGTCGACCGTCGAGCCTGCCGATTGCAGTCTGTGCAAATTACGAGTCATCTCGCGTGTGGAATATATTATCGATGCCTGCTGCTTGAGCTGTTTGGGCGTGATTTTTTTACCCTGTTTTTTAGCCTCGTCAAGTAAGGCTTTCTTAAGTTCGGCATCATTGACAATGTTTTTTGTCAGGGCTGATTCTTCATTGATTTCAGAGCGACCGAGTATGGCGAGTTTTAGTGGCGTATTTTTTGATATCTGTACAAGGCAGTCGGCGGTTACTCCCTTTAAACCGCCGCTAACCAGCCATACATCACCTTTGTTAACAGAGTCAAACGAATGAGTGGCCGGTAATTCAATAACAGGGCTTTCATAAGTAAAACGTTGCTGATCTGAGTTGTAGGCAACCTCGATTTCAAAACCACCGGCCATCATTTCCTGAAATATCAGCTGTGCGCTTTCTGTGTTAGTTAAAGCTGCGTCATCGGGAGCCTGCAAGTCGATACTTTTAATGCCGTATCCAGTCCACTCTTTATCGGCTGTTTTAATCAGTGCGCTCAGTCCTGAACTATAGCTCTGGCTCAAACTTGCCCGACTATTATGGACACAAACAAAAAGCCCGTTATCATCACTGGCATGCTGGGGTGTGTTTTGTGCTAACTGGAAACCTCGAAAGTTTATTTCCTGCCAGTTATCACAGTGCTGGTTTAGTGCTTCCAGGTAGATAATGCGCTCAGGCTTTGTTGAACAGCATTGCTGCCATGTTTGAAGCTCGCAATTGATGCCAGCGTTGTTGAATAACTTTTGCAGCTCGTTGGCAATGCCTGAATCATCCTTAACGATGATGACCGGGGATTCGGATCTCAGCCCTTGCATAGCAAAGCCGCAAAGTGGCTTTTCAACTTTTAATACCGGACATCTAAAGGCTTTTTTTTTTGACGGGCTCTGCTTGCTGGTGTCTGATGATTCTTCCACGATAGCCTGATTCGGCTGAGTTGCTTGATTTGAAAAATCCAGAATTTCAGCCAATGTATTCATGGCAGCCAGTTTTGCCGTGTCGACATCTTTAAGTGCGGGAATTTTATCCTGCAGTGCCGAGAGTATTTCAACACGTTTGATCGAATCAATGCCAAGGCCAGATTCCATGTCGAGATCGAGCTCAAGCATCTCTTCCGGGTAACCGGTTTTCTCGGCGACTATTTCCAGCAGTAAGGGTCTGAAGTCTTCAGCGGGTGTGATGATCATTTCGTTTTGAGGACTGGTGTCAGCAGCGGGTTCTGTTATATGCATCGGTATTGATGTTGGCGTAGAATTTTCAGAAAAATGTAAAATTTCTCCCAGTGTGTTCATGGCGGCAAGCTTCGCCGTGTCAACGTCTTTTAGAGCAGGGATCTTATCCTGTAATGCGGAGAGTATTTCCACGCGCTTGATCGAATCAATGCCCAGGCCCGATTCCATGTCGAGATCTAACTCAAGCATTTCTTCAGGGTAGCCGGTTTTTTCTGCAACAATCTCCAGCAGTAAAGGTTTAAAGTTTTCAACCGAACTTGCCGGTGACTGACTGCCTTGTGAGGCTCTCGTATTGACTGCTGCAATGTTTGTGTTCGAAGAGGCGCTCTCAGAGACTTCATTTGAAAATGCCAGTATCTCAGCCAGCGTATTCATGGCGGCAAGCTTTGCGGTATCTACCCCTTTTAGTGCAGGAATTTCATCCTGTAGTGCCGAGAGTATTTCAACACGCTTGATTGAATCAATGCCCAGGCCAGATTCCATGTCGAGATCCAGCTCAAGCATTTCCTCCGGGTAGCCGGTTTTATCAGAAACGATATTCAGCACTAGCGCAACAAAATCGTTGGCTGGTGTTTCGTTACCGGGCTGTGCCTCAAATACCGGCTTAGGCTCGGTGTTCACTGCAGAAGTTTCAAATATTGGTTTTGCTGTTATGGTTTCAGCTATGGCGCTTGAAACGGCAGGCTGTGTTTGTATGCCAGCAATATCTGGCGCAGGCCTGAAGCTTGCAGGCAGTGCTGAAACCTGCTCAGGTGTGGAAAGCAGGCTGGTGAGTATCGCCTGGGTCGACTGCAAATAACTCTGATGACTTTGAGCCAGTGTATTTTGAAAAGCCTGTTGTGCCCTGAATGCGGTGTCCTGAATGCTTTTTATAGTCGACAGCATTTCGTTCGAGCTGTTGTATGCTGTTGCCGGGTTATTGGCTGTACTTAACGGCTGGCCATGTTTTATGGCGGAAGTTTCGTCTGTTTTCTGCATGTGTTCATGAGCTGTCGTCTGCACCGTTTGTTGTGGCGTTGCAGGATTTTTAGGTGTATTTGACATGGTGTGATGAGCCTGTTGTGTCGATCTGTTATCGGTTAGCGTGCTTGTAAGGTTGGCTTTTGGCAGAGCGCGGGCACCTTCTTTTGGTGGATAAGGTTTTCCAAAATTTGCGCCGTTGATGATAATGGTTGCTTTCGAGCCGTCTTCTTTGCGCGGCGCGATTTCTTCCTCAGCAAATTCTTCCCAGATCTTTGCCAGGTTCATATTAATGCCTAATGCCGATAGTTCTGCGGTGGCGCGCCAAAAAGCAGAGACACTGTCGGTTCTCGGTCCAAGGTCGAGTGAAACAGAATCAACCTCATCACCCAGAGATGCTTTAACTAACTGGCTGAGTGTTTTGCCCGGTCCAATTTCAATGAAGGTGGTTACACCATCGGCTTTCATCTTTTCAAGCTCGCTTAGAAACTGAACCGGGCTTGAAAGTTGAGCACTTAATTCTTTTTTGATCGCGGAACTGCTGGCAGGATAAAGCTCGCCGGTTAAGTTCGAATACACCGGAAGGCTCATCGTATTAAAGCTTTTGCTCTTAAGATAGCTGGCAAACTCTTTTTCAGCAGAGGCGACCCAGGGCGAATGGAATGCAGTGGGAACGTTGAGGCGCTTAAATGATATGGCTTGTGATGTCAGCTGATCTTCAAACAGCTGAATGTCTTTCAAACATCCGCTGATAACGGTTTGTGCGGGACTGTTTAAATTGGCAATAGAAATATTGCCGGGGTTTTTATCGAGTAATGTTTGAATGTTTTCAGGCGATTCAAAAACAGCCGTCATGCCACCCGGGTGACTCTGATTGTGAGGCTCAAGCACGGCTTTTTGCATAAGCTCAGCGCGCTTTTGTGAGATTTTAAGCAGATCGTCGGCGCCAGGAATAACGCCAGCAGCAAACAGCGCCGGAAGCTCTCCATAGGAATGGCCGGCATAGACGTCTGCCTTTATATCCAGTGTTTTGAGCATGTTCAGGTGAGATAAGCTAAGAGCTCCCAGTGCAGGCTGAATCCATTTTATTTGAGAAAGTTCGGTGTTCTGGGTTTCCCGGTCCTGATCGTTAAACACGGGTATGGGGAATACTACCTGATGTAAAGTTTTTTGTGGGTCTATGTTTAAGGTAAAACTTGAATCCCAGGCCATGCGAGCCTGATCAAACTGATTGAGAAGTTCTCTACCCATGTTAAGGTACTGGCTTCCCTGGCCGGCAAACAGCAAGGCTGTTTTTCCTGGTTTATTATTTTGTCGCAGAAACACAGCGCCCGGCATGCTGAAATCTGAATTGTTTTCGATAACGTTTTGTTTTTCTAATGCCTGAATTAGGGATGCTAATTGTTGTTTACTGGCTGCTACAAAGCTTAATCGTGATCTGTCGGTATTGTTTGTAGCAAGATGTGAGCGTCTTGCAATGCCCAATAAAGTTGTTTTATCAGAGTCCAGTTCCGTTTTAAGCTTCTGCAGTTTGTTGTTTAGCGCGGAGCTGTTTTCAGCTGATAAATGCACAGAAATTTCCTGCTGCTCTAGTTTTGTATAAATGCGTTTAGCTGAATGTGCATTGCCAGTATATTCTTCGACAGTGATATGAAAATTACTGCCGCCAAAGCCAAACGAGCTGACGGCAGCACGGCGAGGCTGGTTTGAGTTCTTAATCCAGGGGCGGGCTTCGGTATTAAGATACAATGCACTGTCATCAATATTCATTATATCGTTGGGTTTTTTGATTTTTATAGTAGGTGGCAGAACCTTGTGCTGCAAGGCGAAGATGGTTTTCAGCAGACCGGCTGCTCCGGCTGTGGACTTCGTATGACCTATTTGCGATTTGATAGTGCCAAGGGCGCAATACTGCTTGGCTTTTTTATGCGTGCTCTTGTCATTTTTAAACGCAATATTCAAGCCCTCGAACTCCGCTGCATCACCTGCTTTTGTGCCGGTGCCATGAGCTTCTACCAGTTCAATATCACCCAGTCCATACTCCAGTGACTGATAGGTGTTGTTGATACACCTGGACTGGCCTTCCGGTGAGGGCGCATAAATAGATTTGAACTTGCCGTCAGATGACGATCCGCAGGAATTGATCACTGCATGAATGGTGTCGCCATCACGCTCTGCATCCTCAAGCCGGCGTAAAGCAAAAAGAGCAACACCTTCGCCAAGAATCGTTCCGTCTCCTTCATTAGAGAATGGGCGTATGTCACCTGTACGGGAAAGTGCGGGTGTTTTTGTAAAACACATATACATAAAAATATTGCTGAGTGCATCGACGCCACCAGAAATGATCATGTCTGCATTGCCGGACTGCAGTTCAAGCATAGCCATATTGATGGCAGAGAGACTGCTGGCGCAGGCTGCATCGGTGACAAAATTGCAGCCACCTAAATTCAGCTTATTTGCGACACGTCCGGCAACAACGTTTGATAATAAGCCGGGGAAGGTGTTTTCAGTCCAGTCTGGGTAATGATCTTCTATTTTTCCGCAGATATCCTGCACATCGGTTTCGGCCAAACCGTGTTCGCGTAATACTTTTTTCCAGACAGGTTTCTGGATTTTTGCTGACATCTGCTCCTGCATTTCACTGCCGGCGGCTACGCCTAAAATAATTCCGATATTTTTCAGGTCTACTTTGTTATTGGTTACACTTTTGGTCTGATTGAGCAGTCGTTTGGCAGCAATCAGCGCCAGTAGTTGATTGGTGTCCGTTGAAGCGAGGGTGTTGGGGGGCATGTTAAATTCAACGGGATCAAAAGGAATGTCAGATATAAAGGCACCGGTCTTGGTATAAATTTTTGAGAACTCATCTGAGTCAGGATCGTAATAATCTTCAGGCAGCCAGTGACTTACCGGAACCTCCCGAATAAAGTCTTTTGCATCTAATATATTCGTCCAGCTTTGGTCAGTTGTATTTGATCCTGGCAGGATGCTGGCTGTTGCAACAACGGCAATAGGGCTGTTTTTGATCATAATGTAAAAGCGGTCCTAATAAGAAATATGCTGTGGAATGTATTTTGTAAGGTGGGACTGGACGGGAACGCCGTAGCACCTTAACTGCTGCGCGCGGGTATGCAGGGCGGCACCCTCGAGCAGGTTCAGCGCAATTTGCACTACGGATCGGTTCTCTGCTTCCTGCAGAAATGAGCCTGAGACCCAGCGATTAAACGCACCCATGGCCGGCCCGCACCAGATCTGGAAATCAAGTTGTCTGTCGGCCGTACCCTGCAATGCCCATTTGCTGCTGTTGCCTAAGTACCATCTGAAAACTAAAGCCATTTTATATTTCGGGCTGCTTTCTGCGCGTGAGATTTCTCGCGGGTCGATCTGCTGGAAAAACCGCTGGGTTAATGTCCATATATTTGCCAGTGAGTCATTGAATATGCTTTTTTCAATTTCCTTTTGTACAGCTGGTGGCAGTTCATCAAGACTGGAGTAGCGGTTATAGATTTCCTGCAAGCGGTTTCCTCTTAATCCCATCATTGTGTTTTTCTTGAGTACCTGTACCTTGCCGCCAATTTCAAACATATCGGCCGAGGGAGTAACGATGGTATCGGTAATGTCTGCCTTGGCTAGCATGGATTTAGCCAGGTCTGAAAGCCCGGATTCAATAGCGGACTGGTGTACTGAACCAATCAGTACATAGGAGGCACCAAGACTGAATGCTGCTGCGATACTTTCGGGTGTGCCCAGACTGCCGGCAGCGCCAAGCCGAACAGGTGTTTCAAATTGATACTCTGCCTGAATTAAATCACGCTGGTGGGCAATGCTGCTAAAAAGTGTGTTCAGTGGTCTGGAGTCGGTGTGTCCGCCAGAGTCTGATTCAACTGTTAAATCCTCTGCCAGCGGGATTTGTAATACTAATGACGCTTCTTCTTCGCTGATTGCTCGCTCGGTTAAAAGCTCTTGTACCAGTTTGACAGGAGGTGGCTTAAGAAAATGTTCGGCTACTTCGGTTCGTGAGACTTTAGGAAAAAGATAATGAGCGCGCTGAATGTTGCCTTCTGAATCTAAAGACAGGCCCTTGGCAACATAACGAATAAGGGCTTTATTGCTGCCCATAAATGCTGCTGCAGAAATTCGTTTGACTCCATACTTTAAATAAAGGTCGATAAGTGCGTTTTCGTCTTCTGGTGTAGCCGGTGTATGAATAAGGTTGACACTCCAGCTGGCACCGATGGGATCTAATGCGGTGCTGATTGTGTGAATCGCTTCTTCGACTTTGGAGATGTGCAGACCGGCGGAACCAAAACACCCCATGGCACCAATTTTGCCAAGCGCTATGACCATCTCGGACGAGGAAATGCCTCGTGCCATTGCTCCTCCCACATAGGCAAAACGGAGTTTGTGTGTATCGCAGAACTGGCGATCACCTAACCATTCCGGATACATTGGGGGCAGGGTGCCAATCACTTCGCCATTCAATTCGGGAGTACTGGATTGTGTTGTGCCAATCTCCTGATAATGCTTGTTATAGATAACATGTGTTGTTGATCTAAAGTTCTGAATAGCTTGGGAAATTGATTCCGGTGAAAAAGGTGAGAGCTCAGGGTCAGAAAACATTGTAGCGATGAATCCATTTTTAACTACGACTTTAGTCGTAGATGGGTTGCGACTAAAGTCGTATTTTTATTAAAAAATATTATTTTTCTAAGTCTTGTTGCTGGTGATTGTAGCAGATAATTTGTTTTTGTTGATATTTTAAAAGCTTTATCTGCGTGATGGTTTGTTCTTAGAAATATGGTTTATGCGCGCTTGCATGTGACGCTTTAAGTACTAATGATCATAAAGAATGGCGGTGGTTCATAAAAACTAAAAAACACGCTAGAGCACTTACAGAGTAATTGTGTTGTTGAAGTGATGCATCGAACTAAATACCATGCGCAATGAGGTATTGAGTTCAGTGTATTGCAGGGTGTTTTGCTTTAGCTGAGGGCTGCGCTTCCCGAAGCACTGGTTTGATGTGGTTGACAGTGTCTAAAATATAATACAATCTAATCTAATCTAATTAACAGCGATATCAGGAAGTGGTATGAATCAATTTTTAAGGAATACTCTGGCATTTTTTGTATTTTTTATACTTATAGTCTTCTCATATTATTTTCTTGGGTTAATATCTGATACGGCTTTCAGCCTCATATATTTTCTGGGCCCTGTGTTTTTAGCGCATTATACACCGCTGTTTTTCATATCCCGCTCAAAAGGCTGGAAGCCCATCAATCACTTACTGCCAAAAATATTTGATTGTGGAGATGACAGAACAGTGCAGGGAAGCCTGATCATAATTATATCCGGTGTTATTCTATACGTGGCACAGTATCTGAGTGGCTCCAGTGATTTGACAGCTATAATTATCAGAGATAGTTCTCTCGGTATTTTTTTGCTATTGGCCTGTTTGCTTGTGGTGGCATCTGTCATAGCTGATGTTATAAGTCATATCCTGAGCAGAAGGTTCTCATACCCGGTTATCAGGCTCTTATGGGAAATTGATACGGCGATTGCCGGTACTCTTGTTTTATTTTTTATGTTGCAGCTACTTGATGTTCAAACAAGAATAACGACTGGTGATTATTTTATAGTTATTCTTTATTATGGCTTGCTGCACGCTATGTTGAATAAATTCATTTACTGGAATAAAAGTGTAGGTATCAAATCCCTGAAAAAGCATATTCATGAGATGGCTTCATAGACACGCTATGAACCGTTAGCCGTGCATAAGAGCACGGCTATTTCAGTGCCAGGCGCGATTATTGTTAGCCGTATACCAGGCTGCATGCTGGCAGTACGCTAGCGTTATATTCAGCCTGGACTATAAAACAACCGTCAGTTGCCAAATAATAAAAGCCCAAAGTCTGGCTGGCTGTGTAGTGGCTCCCCCCGCCAGTGTTTTGTCTTAGCTTTATCGATTGAGTTTTTTATCGAAGCTGGCTCATCGCCACGCTCAGCATAAATATCAGGCTGTTTTTCTTTAAATGATTTTTTAATGAAGAAATTTATCGAGACGATAGAGATAAATTGGCAGCGCGAGCATAATCTGCTGCCTATGGTGCGATGGATAACTGCTTGCTTTTAATTGATAGGACTTTTATACGATTTATCATAAAACCAATATCATGGCTGCTGCACGAGGTCGTGCCTGTTGCGCTTGTGGCTGATCTGAGACAGTTCGTTAAATCAAAGCGACTTTATAACGTATTGATATATATAGAGTTAGTTAAAGATGGAGGGGGTTTTCAGAGTCTCAGTGATAGTGAGATACTGGTGCCGAGAAGAGGACTTGAACCTCCACGACCATAAGGCCACTAGCACCTGAAGCTAGCGCGTCTACCAATTCCGCCACCTCGGCAAAGGTGTCTGATGAAACAGAGGCGCGAACTTTACAATGAGTTTGTGAACTTGTCAACGACTCGTGGTATCCTATGCGCATATTTAACTGAAGCCCTTATAAATGCCAAAAATAAATGCCTAAAAATCCTCTGAAAAAATTTGTAAATTCCGTCAAATCCGGTCTTATTCGTGCCACTAAGAAAGTTAAGGTGGCTAAAAAACCGCGGTTGTCTTTAAAAGACCCTGAAGCGGCACGGGAGACATCAAGCTACGAAAACCCGATTGCCAGCAGAGAGCTTATTCTCCGTATCGTTAATCACCATGGCTCATTAACTGAAGAAGAGCTGATCGATATTCTGCAGCTTCGCACAGAAGATGAGATGGTGGGTGTATCCCGGCGTCTGCGTGCGATGGTCAGAGACGGCCAGCTGCACCGTAATCGCCGGGGTAATTATGTGGCGGTTAATGATGATGATTTGATACGCGGCAAGATCATCGCTCACCCTGAGGGCTTTGGCTTTTTAGCGCCTGACGACGGTGGTGCGGACATGTTTTTGCATGCGCGCCAGATGAGACCGGTTTTACACGGTGATAAGGTGGTGGCGCATGTCACCGGTGTTGACCGCCGGGGGCGTAAAGAAGCGGCCATTATTCGTGTGATTGAGCATGCTAATACACACATTGTGGGCCGTCTTAAGTTTGAAGATGATATGATTTTTTTAAGCCCTGATAATAAGCGTATTCATCAGGACATCATGATTCATAAAGACCAGCTTGGTGACGCCACTGAAGGCCAAATGGTGGTGGTTGAAATCACTCAGCAGCCAACCTTCCGGCATCAGCCTATTGGTCGTGTTGATAAAATACTCTGTGATCATATGGCGCCGGGTATGGAAATTGATGTGGCGATTCATGCCCACAATATTCCGACTGAGTGGCCGTCTGACGTTGATGTGCAAATTAAAGATTTAAAAGAGACCTTGTCGGACGCGGATAAAGAAGGCCGCGTTGATATCCGTGATTTTCCTTTGGTGACGATTGACGGCGAAGATTCCCGTGATTTTGATGACGCGGTGTACTGTACGCCTACGGGCTCCGGCTGGAAGTTATGGGTTGCGATTGCGGATGTCTCGCATTATGTGCTGAAAGACACTGCTCTGGATAAGGAAGCTTATAATCGCGCAACATCGGTCTATTTTCCGGGCAAAGTCATTCCTATGTTGCCTGAGGTATTGTCTAACGGTTTATGTTCTATTAATCCTGATGTCGATCGCCTTTGCATGGTCTGCGAAATGACCATCGACAATAAAGGCAAGGTGACGACTAGCAAATTCTTTGAAGGTATGATGCGCTCTCATGCAAGGCTTACCTATAACAAAGTCAGTGATATGCTGCTGGATAAAGACTCGCCTTTGCGTCAGCAATACGCTCATGTTATTGAAAATGTCGATGACCTGAATGATCTGTATCATGTACTGGCGAAAGCACGTAAAAAACGCGGTTCGATAGATTTTGATACCCAGGAAACACGTATCATGTTTGATACCAATCAGCGTATTGAAAACATTGTGCCGACTGAGCGCAATGATGCTCATAAACTGATTGAAGAATGTATGATTGCTGCCAATGTAACGGCGGCAAAATTTTTGCTTAAACATAAAATCCCGACTTTGTACCGCGATCATGATGGTCCTAAGCAATCTAAGCTGGATGATCTGCGTGATTTCCTCTCAAACTTTGCCTTAACGCTGGGCAAAAGTGGCGCTAAAGCCACATCAAAAGATTACGGTGTTTTAATCAATGAGATTAAAGACAGACCTGATTTTCATTTAATACAGACTGTTTTATTGCGCTCGTTAAGTCAGGCCGTTTACAGCCCGGATCATATCGGTCACTTTGGTCTGTCTTTAGAAAACTACGCGCATTTCACCTCACCTATCCGTCGTTATCCTGATCTGCTGGTACACCGCGGCATACGCCATGTATTAAGGGGTAATAAAAGCGCACCCTATAATCATGCGGCGATGGTAGAGTTAGGTGAGCATTGCTCCGCTAATGAACGTCGGGCTGATGAAGCCACCCGTGATGCAGAGTCGGCTTTAAAATGTGAATACATGCTGAATAAAGTCGGGCTTTCTTATCACGGCATGATAACGGCTGTTACCTCATTTGGTGTGTTTGTTGAGCTTAAGGATGTGTTTGTTGAAGGTTTAATTCACATTACAAACCTGCCAAAGGATTATTATAAATTTAACCCTATCGCTCACCGCCTGACCGGTGAACATAATGGTTTGCTTTTCCAGCTGGGTGACTCGGTTCATGTTCAGGTCGCCTCTGTGAATATGGATGAGCGAAAAATTGACTTTGATTTTTTGCATTTTGATGATGAAGATCAGAATGTTACGCTGGAAAAGATCCGCTCTAACCCGGATGCCGGAAGCGGTGATAAAAAGCCTAAAAAAAAGTCACGGGAGAAAAAATCCGATAAGTCTTCAAAAACTGTGAAGGCTAAAGCCAGCGATAAAAGTACAGATAATACAAAAGCCGGTGCAGCTTTATCGGCTGAAGAAAAAGAAGAGCAGAGGCTGCTGGCTAAAAAGAAAAAGCGTAAAGAAAAGCGCAAGAAGCTCAAAGCTAAAATGCGTAAGAAAAAAAGCGAAGAAGCATCTGGTTCCAATATTTAAATGAAGCCAGCAAAAGAAGAGCTTATCTACGGCGTGCATGCCGTAGAGTCAGCTTTGCATAATGATGCCGGGAATGTGCTGTCTGCCTGGCTAGAGTATTCCAGGCAGGATAAGCGTTTACAAAAGATAGTGGATTTATTGAAAGAGAATGATATTTCTTTCGAATATGTCGATAAAAAATCACTCGATAAAACAAGCAAATCAACACGCCATCAGGGTGTGGTTATCCGCTATAAATCAGCCGCTTTATATAGCGAAAAAGAACTGCCCCAGTTTCTGGCTAAAAATAACTTGTTTATACTGATATTAGACGGCATTACTGACCCGCATAATTTTGGTGCCTGTCTGCGCACGGCAGATGCGGTCGGTGTGGATTGCGTTATTATTCCGAAAGATAAGGCCGTTGGCATCACGCCCGTGGTCAGGAAGGTGGCCAGCGGTGCTGTTGATACGGTGCCCGTGGTACAGGTTACTAATCTTGCCCGCAGTATAAAGCAATGTCAGGCGGCGGGTGTCTGGGTTTATGGCGCGGCCGGTGAAACAGAACAGACGCTGTATCAAACTGACTTGAAGGGCAGCACAGCGATTGTCATGGGCGCAGAAGAGAAGGGTCTGCGGCGCCTTACCCGTGAAACCTGTGATGTGTTAATCAAGATACCGATGCAGGGTCAGGTAGAGAGCTTAAATGTGTCTGTCGCCACCGCGGTTATCTTGTATGAAGCTGTGCGCCAGCGAATGCAGTAGCGGCTACGGCTGGCTTAATTGTCGACCAGGCTGATGCCACTTAAATCGGTATTCAAAGGCGCGACTTCTTCTTTTTTCTCTGCCAGATCTGTGCCCGCTTCGGCGAGTGTGAATTCGCTGGTATCAATACTGGCCTCTGGTACCTCATCAGCCGTGTCAACCAGATTACCAGATGCTTCGCGCAGACTTAAGGAGCTTAAGTCAGGGTTGCTGTCCAGTTGAATCTGAGTTTGTGGCGCGGGAGTGAGGTGTGCTGAAGCTTCGCCGCTGTGTTCAAAAACAATGCCTGAATGGCTTGCGCCTGTCGGCTCGGCGGGCGCAGTTTTGTTTTCGGTTTGAGTGGCTGCGGGGGGCGTGTTGGTGGTAACCGCGGCATCCCTGACAGTTGCAATCGCACCGGCTTTTTCAAACGCTGCGATGTACTTGTTAGCGGTCGCCTGGTCCAGGTTTTTTTTAATAACAACGTTATTGCCAGAAAACAGACGCGCAATTTTTGTTTCATCGGCGTTAAAGAGTTTGCCGATCTTTTCACGTGTTTCTGTGGCATCAAATCCGTCGATGACCTCGCCCTTAAATACCACTTCAAATGTATTGCTCATGTTGATAACCCTTTTTGTGACGCTTTTTATTAGTATAGCAATAGTGGCTATGAATGCGGAATTTGTCTAAGGCTTCTTAAAACCGGGTTAATGTGAGGTCTTGATGCTTCATCTATTGATTTAAGAATCAATTTAATGGATTTTATTTTGATCTATTGATTTATTTATCAATTTAATAATTGATTTATATGTAAATATGACTAATATTATGGTTATAAATTGATGAAAAGGTCATTGAGATGACGGTGGTTTCAACACTATTGAATGAAATTATAGAATTAGCCAGACGCAAGGGCATGAAACAAAAAGACCTGGCGGCACAGGCGGGTTTGTCAGCGGAGATGCTTTCCAGAGCTAAAAAATCCGGTGATATGCACCTTTCCAGCTTAATCAGGCTGGCCGACACTGTCGGCATGACATTGCAGCTTGTAACCGACGACCCGGTGCTGAATAAAATCAGTAACGGCACTTTGTTTAATTAAACCTTTATGAGCAGGGATCGTGATGCTGTTGTCTGGACCCGGTTAGCAACCAGGCCGATAAAAATGGGCCGGCTGTATATTACCGAGTCAGAGTGCCGCTTTAGCTATGAGCTGGATTATTTAAACACGGGTCTGCCGGGTCTGGGTTTAATTTACGAGCCCAAAATTATTCAGGAAAACACTATCGTCCGCCAGCGAACAGAGTTTTTTGATTTCTTGCCGCCGATACAGTTTCTGGTTCCGCCTAAAGGTGATAAAAATTTTCAGCGCCAGTTAATTCTCAATTATCTTTCAAAAAAAGGTATCCGGCCCCGTCCAGGCATTGATACGGACTGGGAAATACTCAAGGTTGCCGGTCATGGCGCAATAGGCCACCTCGATGTGTTTGAAAATGATGACAAGGCGCTGGAATGGTATTCGAAGCCGTCAAAAAATGAATTATTTGAACTAACCCATGATATTGGCTTTTCACTCAAAGAATTTTTAACCTGGTTCGATGATGATGCGGAATCGCTGATAAATATTATTGGCCCAACACCCAGTGTCGGCGGGGCGATACCCAAGTTGCTGTTGTCGATTGCCGATAGCGGCTGGGATAACCGCATCGGTTTACCAACCAAGCTGGGTGCGCAGGGCATTACTGATGTAGTTGTCAAGTTTGAACAGAGCAATCACTACCCCGGCATTATCGAGCTGGAAGCTCTGGCGCTGGATATCCATAAAGAAGCCGGCTTTGAGGTGCCCAGGTACTGGACATCATGCATTAACGGCCTGCCAGTAATTGCTGTTGATCGCTTTGACCGTGATCAATACCATAACCCTGTTTTTACAGAATCACTTTATTCGGTACTGGCATCGGGTGATCGCGACGTGACGCATCATTACAGTTATAGCTACGATAAAATCGGACAGGCAATCGATAAAAGTCCGATTGATCTGGTTGCTAACAGGATGCTGGCAAAAGAGCATTTATTTAAACGGCTGATATTGTCATTTCTAACGGGTAATGGCGATCTTCATCTGGAAAACTTATCAATCATTAAAACTCAGGATACGTTTGCATTTACACCGGTCTATGATCCTACACCTATGAGGGCCTACCCAATACACAATATGTTGTCGGTGATGCCGTTTGGCAATTATGGTGAATTGATAAGTGGTCAGAGTCATCCGACGGGCTTGCAACAGGCTATAAAAAATCTGGCAAGTCATTTAAGGATAAAAAAAGCGGTGACAAAAAAGATTGTTTCAGATTCATTAAACGTCACCGCCGATTATATTGAACGGCTGAATGCTTTGGCGACATTGCCGGATGAGAATAAAAACAACCTCAGCAAAACGCTTGCATCACTGAGAAATGAAGTCGCTGCAATTACGTTCTAAGAGTGGTAAACAGCATTAATTAGCCCTGTCTTAATTGGGCTCTATTCGTTACAATTGGCGCTGTCTTTGCCTATCTGATCATGTCTTTGTGAATTCAAAAACTATCAATCTAATATTGCCCGGTCTGTTTGCCGGCTTTCAGCCATCTGAGCTTGAAACGTCAGCTGTGACCGAGCCTTTTCTTATTCAGCGCCTGCTTTCAAAGGCTGATGCTATCTTCCCTGCAGAGCCCGCTACTGAGGTTTTTTCAGCGGACTATTTGAAGCAATACCCGCTGGCATTTTATGAATATGTATCGGCGAACAAAGAGGCGACGCCGGCGCAAACCGTTTTTTATGCAACGCCAGTGAGTCTTGATCTGAAGTCCGATCATATTGTCGCTATGCCGCTGTCAACAGGTGCTGACAATCTGCAGCAGCTTGCCCGGCTTGTTGATAAATGCAATCAGCACTTTGAAGAAGATGGCTTGCTTTTTCATTTATTGCCATCCGGCACGATAATTGGCATATCAAGCCAGCATGCCGCGGCGCAGATGATACCTGTTTATGATGTTTATGGCCGTGATATCAAGCATTTCTTGCCCAAAGGTGAGAATGCTAAATTCTGGTTGCGTCTTTTTAACGAAACGCAGATGCTGTTGCACGAGTATTTTGATTTGAATGAAAGGATTTATAATCAGAAAGAGTTGAATAGTTTCTGGTTTTGGGGGGCGGCTGAAAACAATAAACAGGCCTCGCTATCTGCCGCTTTTGTCGGTAAGCCGGAGTGGTTAAAAGGCTATTGCCAGTTTAATCACGTCAAACATTATGCTTTCGATGAAATAACAAAGCATGACGATGAAACGCTTTATCTGATTGATGAAAGTTTGCTGGCGGCATCTTCATGCGGTGATTTTACAGCATGGAAAAATGCATTGCGCATTGTTGAGGCCGAGCTACTGGCTCCGCTTTATCAATTATTAAAATCAGGTGACATCAGTCAGATTAACTTTCATTCGCCGACTGTTTGTTATCAGCTTAAGCGGTCACACCGTTTTCGCTTTTACCGAAAAAACAAAACCATTATGCAGCTGTGTGTGAAAAGTCATGAATAAAATCGCAATTAGCAGGTATCGACCGAAACAGAATATTAAAAAAATTCAGGGCCTGCATCCGGTTTTACAAACAGTGCTGCAGCATCGCAATATTGAATCGGCTGATGAAGTTGATAACCAGCTGTGCAATATGCTTTCGTATGAGAGTTTGCAGGGCATAAACCGGGCGGTTGCCACTATTGTTGAGGCCGTCAAAGAACAAAAGAAGATACTCATCGTCGGTGACTTTGATGCTGATGGTGCAACCAGTACCGCGGTTGCTATCCGCTTGCTGCGTCAGTTTGGTGCCGAGCATGTGTCGTACCTGGTTCCCAACCGTTTTGACTTTGGCTATGGGCTGACGGTTGAGCTTGTGGATTATGCACAGCAACTGAAGCCTGATCTCATCATAACTGTCGATAATGGAATTTCAAGCATTGATGGTGTCAGGCATGCCCGCTCAAAGGGTATCAAGGTGGTGGTGACTGATCATCATTTAGCAGCTGAATATTTGCCTGAGGCGGAGGCCATTGTTAACCCTAACCAGCCGGGCTGCCTGTTTCCCAGCAAATCTATCGCCGGTGTCGGGGTTATTTTTTATGTGCTGATGGCGGTCAGAGCCAGCTTAAGGGAATCGGGCTGGTTTTCGGATGGCCGCAGTGAACCCAACCTTGCCAGCGTGCTTGATCTGGTGGCATTAGGCACTGTCGCCGACGTCGTGCCACTGGACAGGAATAACAGAATCCTTGTCGATCAGGGTTTAAAAAGAATCCGTTCAGGAAGCTGTGCGCCGGGCATTAGTTCGATTCTGAAAGTCGCGGGCAGGAATCAGTTTAACTGCGTTGCCTCCGACCTTGGTTTTGCCGTTGGCCCACGGTTAAACGCAGCCGGCAGACTCAAGGATATGTCATTAGGTATAGAATGTTTGATTAGTGATGATGAACGCTATTGCCAGCAAATAGCGGAGCAGCTGCATACACTTAATACAGAGCGGCGCTCTATAGAGTCGGGCATGCTGGAGCAGGCGATGGCAGCCCTGGATGACTTAACAAAGACCATAGATGCTAAAAAAATACCGGCCGCTATCGTTTTGTATAACCAGCAGTGGCATCAGGGTGTGATAGGCATTCTGGCCTCGCGTATTAAAGAACAGTTTTATCGGCCTGTGATTGCCTTTGCGTTATCAGATAATGGTGAAATTAAAGGCTCGGCGCGTTCTATCAAAGGGCTTAATATCCGCGATGCGATTGATCTTGTGGATAAGGCTCATCCTCATCTCATTAAAAAATTTGGCGGCCATGCCATGGCAGCCGGCTTGACGATCAATGAAGATCAGCTGGCGCTGTTTGATAATGCGTTCACGGCGATTGTCGCTGAGTTGTTATCAGATGATGACTTAACCAATGTCTTGAATACTGACGGTGAGCTCAGCGCTGATGATTTTACCATGGGGCTGGCCGAGCAGCTGCGTTACGCAGGCCCCTGGGGTCAGCAGTTCCCTGAGCCTTTGTTTGATAATGATTTTGAAGTCATCGAGTGGCGGATTGTTGGTGAAAAACACCTGAAATTAAAATTGCAGCCCGAAAACAGCGAACTGCTGGTAGAGGCTATTGCCTTTAATACCAGCGATCAACAGCTGGGGCAAAACACAGATAAAATACGTGCTGTGTATAAACTTGATGTTAATGAATTTAGAAATAATAAAACATTGCAATTGATGATTGAATATTTGGAGCCTGCCTGATGTTATATAAACTGATACGATCAATTCTCTTTAAATTTGATGCCGAAAAAACACATTATTTTGCACTGAACGCGTTGAGTGTTTTAAATGCGGCGGGTTTGCTGCGGCTACTGTTTAACAAGACAGTGCACTCCCCGGTGAAGGTTATGGGGCTTGAGTTTAAGAATCGTGTCGGGCTGGCGGCCGGGCTGGATAAAAACGGCCGTTATATTGATGCGCTGGCTAACACCGGTTTTGGCTTTATTGAAGTCGGTACGGTAACACCAAAAGCCCAGCCAGGAAATGACAAGCCCAGGCTTTTTCGGCTGCCAGAATGCAGTGCTATTATTAACCGCATGGGTTTTAATAATGATGGAGTTGAAGCCCTGGTCGATGCTGTAAAAAAATCTTCTTACAAAGGTATTGTGGGTATCAATATTGGTAAAAACTTTTCAACAGCTGTTGAAAATGCAGCCGATGATTACCTTGTCTGCTTCGAGGCAGTTTATGAAGTGGCCGATTACGTCACTGTGAACATTTCTTCTCCCAACACGCCGGGCTTAAGGAGCCTGCAGCACGGTGATGCGTTATATGATTTGTTGCGGCAGTTAAAAGAAAAGCAAAAGCAGCTGCAGTCTGTGTATAAAAAATATGTGCCTATCGCTGTAAAAGTGGCACCCGATTTAACAGACGACGAAATAAAAATACTGGCTGATACCTTCCTGAAGACGCAAATTGATGCGGTCATTGCCACCAATACAACACTTTCAAGAGCGGGTGTTGAAAACCTGAAACATGCACAGGAGGCGGGCGGTTTGAGTGGTCAGCCAGTCAGGCATGCATCCACAGAAGTGGTCAAAAAACTTTGTAAGCGGCTCGATGGAAAGCTGCCGGTTATTGCAGTCGGGGGTATTCTTTCTGCCGAAGATGCACTTGAGAAAATAGAAGCCGGTGCGCAGCTGGTGCAGATATATTCCGGTTTTATCTATAAAGGCCCGGCTCTTGTGCACGAATGTGCCCGGGCGTTATCGGCGCTGGATTAAGTTTTAATCGGCGTTGCTGGTTAAGCTAAGAATTTTATGGACATCGTCTTCCCACTGGTTGAAATGTTTTTCAGGGATGTCTTTAAAATAACCTTTCATAATTAGCGGGCTGTTGGTCACCAGTATCGTTTCATTATTTTCTGCAAAAATGGATATTTTTAAGGGCAGAAAAGGGATGATGTCCGGGTATTTGTTGCTCAGTGTATTTAATTCATCCGCCTTGCCAAAAAATACCACGCGGTACTTATCAGTCATGAAGCCGGACTTTGTAAGGCCTATGTCAACCCTTTGCACTCTTGATATGGTGTAGCCTGCCTGTTTTATAGCGGACTGCAGATTAACCATTGTTTCAGGGAACGTTTGTTTGACCCGGGTCATGATCAGCTCTTCTGCAAAACCAGCTGAAGAAACAGCTATCAGCAGTAAAAATGCTGACAGGCGGGATAATGGTTTAATGTTTTTCATTATAAGCTGGCCTCTTCCAGTAGCTCACTATAAATACTGTGCATTTCTTTGCAAGCTTCAATCAGTTCGTTGTTGTTAAATATCGAAGCGAGTTTTAGCGGGTTGGTTGCCATGATAAAAACCTTGCCGTTTTGCTCTACCACGGTGACCCTGCAGGGCAAAAACATACCGACGCGTGGATCAATGGCAAGTGCTTTATTCAAAAAATTAAAGTTGCAAAAATAAATGATGAGCTGTTTTTTATTTTCTGTTCCGGCAGGAACCAGTCCCTTGTTCAGTTCCTGGGTGCGGATTAATTTAAAGTTTTTCCCAATGATGGCGTCTTTTATATTCTGGATGGTTTCTGCCATGCTATACGGGGATTCAACTTTGATGATGGGTTCTTCGGTGTCGTAATCTTTGTAGGGATACGGGCCGCCTTCAAAGTCACGAATATACTTTACTAAATTGTTAATGTCCTGTTCGCTTAATCCGTGGGCTTTGTAGGACATCATTGGTGTGCCGGGTCTGCCGTTCATGAGTGTGTCTTTTATGAACAGGTCTTCAGCCGATGAAAGAAAACCGGGATTGTTTAAAGACGGTGCAACAATGGCGGCATCCCGTGGCCGTGAAAACGTAACGCCGGTGCCAACACCGCCGGTGCCGCCGCTATTGTGGCAGCTGATGCAGTACTGGTTAAAGAGTTTTTTACCGGCTCTTGCATTACCTTTGACATGTTTTTTGCTGAAGATCTTGCCTTCTTTTCCGGTCCAGGTGCGCATGTACTGAACAATTGAGAGCACGTTGTCATCAGACAGGTTGTTGAACGACGGCATGACGCGACCGGGTCTGCCATAACGAATTGATTTGCGTAAATAGTTATCACTAACGGAGTTAATAAACGACGGCAGTGATAGCGGGATACCGACGCCGCCCTGACCACTGGTGCCATGGCAAGAGGCGCAGTTTTTTTCAAATAATTGTTGTCCATTTGGGGCGGCGTTCACCATAATAGGTGTTAGCAGTAATAAAACAATGCGTAGTAAATTGTTCATGCGATTCCAGTCTTCTTCAGGAGTTATTTTATATTAGCAGTTTCTTATGTTTTTATACTGATACATATCAATTATATAGATGAGACGTAATGCACTGGAAGATTATTACAAAAAATACGCTTTATAAAGGTTTTTTATCCATAGAGGAATATCAGTTAACGCATGAGTTATACGCAGGCGGTCAAACTGAGATTATTTCTCGCCAGCTAATGGAAAGAGGTCATGCCGTAGCGGTGCTATTGTTTGACCCGGTGGCAGACAAGCTGGTCATGATTGAACAGTTTCGCATCGGCGCCAAGGATGATATCAATGCGCCCTGGCTCACGGAGTTAGTAGCCGGCATGATTGAAGCCGGTGAGCTGGCAGAGGATGTGGCTGTGCGTGAATGTAAGGAAGAAGCCGGGATTGATATCAGTAAGCTGCAGAAGTTGTTTAGTTTTTATGTTAGCCCGGGCGGCTGCAGTGAAAAGGTGACGCTTTATTATGCTGAAGTGGATAGCCGCGTCGCAGGTGGTATTCATGGGCTGGACGCAGAGCATGAAGATATTAAAGTGATTGTGATGGATTACGCCGAGGCTATCGCACAACTGACGCAGGGCAAAATCAATTCAGCCACGCCAATTCTTGCGCTGCAGTGGCTGCAGTTGCATCACCATTCTTTAATGCGCTAATCTGTTTTTATTCATCTAACAGGCGTTTATTGATGCCCTGGTAGGCATCAATTCTGCGGTCCCTCAGGTAGGGCCAGATACGGCGTATTGATTCGGTCTGCTCAAAGTCAATGCTGCTTTCGATGATGGCGTCGTTTTCTGAATCCGCTTGCGCCAGGATTTCACCTTGAGGCCCGCAGATAAAACTATTGCCCCAAAACCGGGTGCTGATATTATCGACGCTTTCTAAGCCGGTGCGGTTGCAACTGGCAACGGTCAGCCCGTTTGCGATGGCGTGGCTGCGTTGAATGTTTTGCCAGGCTTGCAGCTGTCTTTGCTGCTCCTGCGCGGAGTCTTTCGGGTCCCAGCCAATGGCGGTAGGGTAGAGCAATATATCAGCGCCTGCCAGTGCCATTAAGCGGGCGGCTTCTGGAAACCACTGGTCCCAGCAGATCAAGACGCCAAGTTTGCCTATGCTGGTCTGTATCGGAGTAAAGCCCAGATCCCCGGGGGTAAAATAATATTTTTCATAAAAGCCGGGGTCGTCAGGGATGTGCATTTTTCGATATTTTCCGGCAATTGAGCCGTCTTTATCCAGCACCACAGCGGTGTTGTGGTACAGGCCACGGGCTCTTTTTTCAAACAGCGATGTGACAATCACCAGAGATAGTTTTTTTGCCAGTTGAGAAAAAAAATCAGTGCTCTCGCCGGGAATGGTTTCGGCCAGATCAAAATTCGACGGTTTCTCTTCAATGCAGAAATATGGCGTGTTATGCAGTTCCTGCAATAACACCAGGTCGGCCTTATTCGCTGCTGCTTTGCTTAGCTGTTCTTTAATATACTGACGGTTTTCATCGGCCGTATCAAAGCAGCGGGATTGAATTAAGGCTATTTTTATTGAACGCGATTTCATCAAAGCAATCTCAGTTATTTACGGTATGGCGCGGCAGCTGCATGGTCAGGCAATGTATTGAGCCGGACTGTTTAATCACCGAGCAGCAATCAATGCCAATGACTTTTCTGTCGGCAAACACGGCCTGCAGCTGCGCGAGGTTGATTGTATCTTGCGGGTCATTATATGTCGGCATTAAAACAAATTTGTTGATGATCAGAAAATTGACGTAACTGGCCGGTAGTCTTTGTTGCTGAAAATATTTCGCGCCCGGTATCGTCAGAGGTATCAGTTTGTACGCCTTGCCCTGCAGTGTTTTTAACTGGTTTAATTCCGCTTCCAGCTGTTTGAGCGGTGTGTAATGCGGGTCATGCATATCGTCGCAGTGTGCGTAAGCGATGGTCTCGCTATTACAAAAGCGTGCCAGGTTGTCAATGTGTGAATCGGTGTCATCACCTTCAAGTTCGCCACTGTTTAACCAGATAATGCGTTGCGCACCGAGCAGATCTTTCAAGTGGCTTTCAATTTGTTGTTTATTAAGAGCTGGGTTGCGCTGTTTATCAAGCAGGCACTGGCTGGTGGTGAGGATTGTGCCGGCTCCGTCACTATCAATGCTGCCGCCCTCCAGTACCAGATCGGTTGTCAGAAGCGGGCAAGTGATGAGTTTGTTTTCGACTAAAGCCTGGTTGGTATTATTGTCGAGCTGGTGTGCGTATTTATTGCCCCAGCCGTTAAATTCACAATTAACAGCAACAGGCTGGTTGTCTTTTAATACGGTAATGGGGCCAAAGTCCCGGCACCAGCTGTCGTTATTGTGATGCAGTAACCATTGCACAGCTGTTAAACGGGCGCCTCTGTTGCTCAGTCGCTGTTCGATGTGTGCCTGGTGATCGGCATCATGCGCGATAATAATGAGCTGCTGCGACTCACAGATATAATAACTTAATTCATCAAAGGTCGCTTCCACCTCGGGCAGAATTGACTGCCAGTCCATGCTTTGGTGTGGCCAGCATAATAATACGGCATCCTGTGGTGTCCATTCGGCAGGCAGTACGGTTTTTGTTTGATTATTCATGCAGTTATTATAATCATATGAGGGGGGATTCTGTAGTTTAAATAATCGCATGTTACGGGAACTCTATGTATAATCTGCATTCTTATGTACGGCTTGCTGATTTTACTGGCTTGATAAAATATCAGTCTGAACATTATATGGCTGCCAGCAGTTAGTGTGTAACTTAAATCATCACAGAGAAGGCTTTTATAGCAGCATGTTTAGACCCAAGGAATTATTCATAGGATTACGCTATACCCGAGCTAAACGCCGTAATCATTTTGTTTCATTTATTTCTCTTACATCAATTTTAGGTGTCACCGTTGGCGTGGCTGCACTGATCATCGTGCTATCTGTTATGAATGGTTTCGAACAGGAAATGCGCAACAGAATTCTTGGCATGACTGCCCATGCTACGGTCTCTGATATCACCGGTACATTATCAGACTGGGAATCACTCTCTGAAAAATTAAGAGGCCATGATCGCATCGTTGGCATGGCGCCTTATGTCTCGAATGAAGCCATGCTCAATAATGGCCGTCGGGTCAGCGGCGCGGTTGTCAGGGGTGTGTTGCCATCCGAAGAAAATAAGGTCTCAAAAGTCGGCACTTCTATGGTGTCTGGCACTATTAATGAACTCAAGCCGGGGCGCTATGGGATTATTCTGGGCAGCGCGCTGGCTAATGTTCTGGGTACCTATGAAGGCGATAAAGTCACTCTGATTACACCGCAGGCCAATTTTACGCCGATCGGTGCGGTACCAAGATTAAGACGTTTTACAGTGGTTGGTATATTTGAAGTCGGTATGCAGGAGTTTGACCGTAATACCGCGATTATTCATATGCAGGATGCCCAAAAAGTATTCAGTTTTAAAGACAGTATTTCAGGTTTGCGTTTGAAACTGGATGATCTGTTTGAAGCGCCGACTATTTCCGCTCAGCTCACGCAACAGCTGGGTGATGATTATTGGGTCTCGGACTGGACCAAACGTCATGTGAATTTTTTCCGCGCTTTAAAGATGGAAAAAACAGTGATGTTTATCATATTGTTTATGATTGTGGCGGTGGCGGCCTTTAACATCGTTTCATCACTGGTTATGACGGTGACCGACAAGCAGTCGGATATCGCAATTTTAAGAACCATTGGGATGACACCGAAAAGCATTATGGCTGTGTTTATGATACAGGGAACCATTATTGGCTTTCTTGGGGTTGTGTTAGGCTTGTTAATCGGCGTGCCGGTGGCGTTAAATATTGAAACACTCATACCGTCCATTGAGGCATATTTCCAGACAGATTTCCTGCCTTGTGATGTCTATTATATCTGCGACTTGCCGTCGGACCTTCATACCGGCGATACCATCGGTATTTCATTAATTGCGATGGCTTTATCGTTTTTAGCCACTATCTATCCGGCATGGCGCGCATCCAGGGTGCAGCCAATTGACGCATTGAGGTTTGAGTAAGGCATGAGCTTGAATCATTTTACCAGCCAGATTATTTTGCCGCCGGCCAAAGCCGGTGAACACATCGTACTTGAAGCGGATAATGTCAGCAAAAGTTATCAGGAAGGCAGCGGTGCTGTCTTGCATATCCTTAAAGGCGTAAACCTTACCATCCGCAGTTCGGAAACCATTGCCATTGTTGGTGCCTCGGGGTGTGGCAAAAGTACTCTGTTGCATATTCTGGGCGGGCTTGATCAGCCTACTGAAGGCCATGTCTTGATCGATAATCAGGATTTTGCGACCATGTCTGAAACGGTGCGTTGTCGTGTTCGTAACAAGTATCTTGGCTTTATCTATCAGTTTCATCACCTGTTGCCCGAGTTTACGGCATTAGAAAATGTCGCCATGCCGATGTTTATTCGCGGTTCCAGTATCAAGAAGGCGGTTCAAAGAGCCAGGCTTTTACTTGAAAAAGTGGGCATGGTCGGTCGGCTGGACCATAAGCCACCGGAACTGTCCGGTGGTGAAAGACAACGTACTGCGATTGCACGGGCTTTATGTGCAGAGCCTAAGTGCATACTGGCAGATGAGCCCACTGGAAACCTCGATCCTGCGACGGCAGAGCAGGTAGTGGATGTGATTTTCAAGCTCAATCGTGACTACCATACAAGTCTGGTTGTTGTGACTCATGATATGGATCTGGCAAATAAAATGGACTCAATCTATACCATTGAAGATGGTCACTTAACGAAAATCAAATAGATATTAATGATGCGGTTTAAGAATGGCCACTGCAGACGACGTCACTGATGAATCTTAATCCGCGTGCGCAACAACTGCTAAAAACACTGATCGATATTTATATTAGTGATGGCCAGCCGGTGGCTTCAAAAACACTGGCGCAAACCTCGGGCCTCGATGTCAGTTCCGCGACGATTCGTAATGTCATGTGTCAGTTAGATAAACAGGGACTGATTCATGCCCCCTATACCTCAGCAGGGCGCATCCCAACAGAAAAAGGCTACCGTTTCTTTATCGATAGCCTGATGGAGGTGCAGCCACTGACGGCGGACTTTTTGGGCGCTGTAAATTCAGAGCTAAATGCCGACCAGTCTGCCGGTCGTTTAGTCAATAACGCCTCCAGTTTGCTTTCTGATTTTACCCAAATGGCCGGTATCGTCACCTTGCCTAAACGCAGCCAGCTAACCTTGAGACAGATAGAGTTTCTGCCATTACCCGGTAACCGCATCCTCGCTATTCTGGTGATCAACGAGAAAGAAGTTGAAAACCGGGTGATTCAGACAGACCGTGAATATAGCCAGAGTGAATTGCAAACGGTGTCCAATATTATCAACAGCCAGTATGCCGGTAAGGATGTATTCAGCATACGTACTTCATTGGTAGAGACATTGCATAAGGCGAGCAATAATCTGGATCAGCAGATGAAGCTGGCTGCTGATATCGCTGGCAAGGCTTTGCAGGAAAATAACAACAGTTCAGACTATGTTATGCAGGGCAAGACCAAGTTGCTGAATTTTGCTGATCTGGAAGAAACCGGCAAGCTGCAGCAGATGTTTCAGCTTTTCAATAATACCCGCGATATGCTTAATATATTAGATCGGTGCATTAATGCCGATGGTGTCAAGGTCTATGTCGGCAACGAATCGGGCATTGATGGCCTGGGTAACTGCAGCCTGATCACGGCACCTTATCATGCTAACGGTGAAGTCTTAGGTGTACTCGGTGTCGTCGGTCCTACCCGTATGAATTATAAGAACGTCATCCCCGTTGTTGAAATAACCGCAAAATTTCTAGGGCAGGCCTTGAAAACAGAGTATTGACCCCCACCATGGGTGTAGAGCTTATTCTGACTGGCTTATAGCGGTCTTTTACAATATTTTAGCCGCTGTAAAATCGCCAGATTTTTTCAGGATGCCTTTAACATTAAATATATTTTTGTGCCGGAGTTGATTAAATGTCTAACGACGAGAAAGTAGAACAAACAAACGTTGATATTACAGATGAAGCGGGCGAGGTCAGTCATCATGTTGAAGGTCTGGCTGAAGATCATGTACCTGACCTGCAAGTTAAGCTGGAAGAAGCCTTAGCTAAATCGGATGATTATTATGATCAGTTGCTGCGCAATAAAGCCGAGCTGGATAATGTTCGCAAACGCTCACAGCGCGAACTTGAAAATGCCCATAAATATGCCATTGAAAAATTCATTAATGAATTGATTCCTGTTATTGATAGCATGGAGCTGGGTCAGCAGGCTGCTGAAACCGCAAGTGATGTTGAAACGCTGAAAGAAGGCATGAACATGACCACTAACATGTTCTATCAGCTGCTTGAAAAGTTTGATATCGAAAGCATAAATCCACAGGGTGATAACTTTGATCCTGAGTTCCATCAGGCGATGTCGATTCAGGAATCGGCCGATGTAGCACCAAACTCAGTGATGGCAGTGATGCAGAAGGGTTACGTGCTGGCGGGTCGTTTACTCAGGCCGGCCATGGTTGTGGTCTCTAAGGCACCCAGCGAAGAGTAGCAGCAAAACACAGAAAATAGTGCTGAATAAACAATAACCGCCCTTGAAATAGGCAATTAAAGCCCTATCTTATTCAGCAGATAAAGAATTTAGCTTTTTGGAGAGCATTTAAAATGTCAAAAATTATTGGTATTGATCTAGGTACAACAAACTCATGCGTCGCTGTCATGGACGGTGATAAGCCCAAGGTTATTGAAAACAGTGAAGGCGATCGCACAACACCTTCAATCGTTGCCTTCGGTGATGGTGATGAGGTACTGGTAGGTCAGTCTGCTAAACGTCAGGCCGTCACTAATCCGACAAATACAATATTTGCGGTTAAGCGTTTAATCGGCCGTCGTTTTGATGAAGAAGTGGTTCAGCGTGATATCAAGCTGGTGCCTTATAAAATCATCAAAGCCGATAACGGTGATGCCTGGGTAGAAGCCCGTGGCAACAAGATGGCTGCTCCTGAAGTCTCTGCACGTATTTTGCAGAAAATGAAAAAAACAGCCGAAGATTATCTGGGTGAAGAAGTAACAGAAGCGGTTATTACCGTGCCTGCGTATTTCAACGACTCACAGCGCCAGGCAACCAAAGATGCCGGTAAGATCGCCGGGCTTGAAGTCAAACGTATCATCAATGAGCCTACTGCGGCCGCTTTAGCCTACGGAATGGATAAAGCTAAAGGCGACAGTACCGTGGCGGTCTATGACCTGGGTGGCGGTACTTTCGATATCTCTATCATCGAAATTGCGGATATCGATGGTGAGCACCAGTTCGAAGTATTATCTACCAATGGTGATACCTTCCTGGGCGGTGAAGATTTCGATATGCGTCTGATCGATTACCTGGCTGACGAATTTAAGAAAGAAAACAGTGTTGATTTGCACAATGACCCAATGGCCCTGCAGCGTCTTAAAGAAGCGGCTGAAAAAGCCAAGATTGAATTGTCATCGGCATCACAAACCGATATTAACTTGCCGTACATCACTGCCGATGCCACCGGTCCTAAACATTTAACCTTAAAACTGACTCGCGCTAAATTAGAGTCGCTGGTTGATGATCTGGTTGTTGGTACTATCGGTCCGTGTAAGCAGGCACTGAAAGACGCCGGACTCAGTATTGGTGATATTGATGACGTTATCCTGGTTGGTGGACAGACGCGTATGCCTAAAGTCCAGGCAGCGGTTCAGGAATTCTTTGGCAAAGAGCCACGTAAAGATGTAAATCCTGATGAAGCGGTAGCTGTTGGTGCTTCCATTCAAGGTGGTGTGTTAGGCGGTGACGTAAAAGATGTTCTGCTGTTAGACGTGACACCATTGTCATTAGGTATCGAAACGCTGGGTGGCATCATGACCAAGCTGATCGAAAAGAACACAACCATCCCAACCAAGGCTAGCCAGACTTTCTCGACGGCTGAAGATAACCAGGGTGCGGTTACCGTACATGCAGTACAGGGTGAGCGTGAAATGGCAGCTCATAATAAATCACTGGGTCGTTTTGATCTGGCTGATATCCCACCTGCACCACGTGGCACGCCTCAAATCGAAGTGAGCTTTGATATTGATGCTAACGGTATCTTGAACGTTTCGGCTAAAGATAAAGCAACGGGCAAAGAGCAGTCTATCGTGATCAAGGCCTCTTCAGGTTTATCGGATGAAGAAGTTGAACGCATGATCAAAGATGCAGAGGCGCATGCAGAGGAAGATCGTAAAGTTAAAGAACTGGTCGAAGCACGTAACTCAGCTGAGAACATGATCAATGCGACTGAAAAGTCGATTAAAGATCTGGGTGACCAGGTTGATGCAGACGAGAAAGCTAAAGTAGAAGCGGCGATTGCAGACCTTCAGGAAGCACTCAAAGGCGAAGATAAAGAGGCCATCGAAGCTAAAACGACCGCACTAACAGAAGCTGCAGGCGCGATTGCACAGAAAGCTTATGCACAAAATGCAGAACAGTCTGAAGGTGCTGAAGCTGAGTCAACGGCAGAAACCGCATCACAGGATGACGAAGTGGTTGATGCTGAGTTCGAAGAAGTTAAAGAAGACGATAAAAAATAAGATACCGTCGATGTATTGCAGCTCAATAGCTTCAGGCTATTGAGCCTGGCAAAAGGATGAATCCAGGGTATGTTGTCATGCTCTGGATTTGTTTGTATCAGCGATAGATTATTGATAAAACATTAGAACGAGTAACACGACAAATGTCCAAGCGTGATTTTTACGAAATACTAGGTGTCGCTAAAGATGTTAATGAACGCGACTTAAAAAAAGCGTTCAAGCGTCTGGCAATGAAACATCACCCCGACCGCAACCAGGATAACCCGGGTGCGGAAGAAAAGTTTAAAGAAGCAAAAGAAGCTTATGATGTTTTATCCGATTCGCAAAAGCGGGCTGCTTATGACCAGTTTGGACATGCCGGTGTTGATTCCAGCATGGGTGGCGGTGGTGGTTACGGCGGCGGCGCAGGCGGTGCCAACTTCAGCGATGTGTTCGGTGATGTGTTTGGCGATATCTTCGGTGGCGGTGGTGGCGGTGGCCGTCAGCGACAACGTGCGTATCGTGGTTCGGATTTGCGTTATAACCTTGATTTGTCGCTTGAAGATGCGGTGGCCGGTAGCTCGGTAAAAATTAAAGTACCGACACTGGTGAGTTGTAAAACCTGTGCCGGTAGCGGTTCTAAAAAAGGCTCGGATGCATCAACCTGCAGCACTTGTGGTGGTGTTGGTCAGGTGCGTATGCAGCAGGGTTTCTTTTCTGTTCAGCAGACCTGCCCGCATTGTCATGGCCAGGGTAAAGTCATTACCGATCCCTGTGGTTCCTGCCATGGTCAGGGTCGTGTTGAAGAAACTAAAACCTTATCTGTTAAAGTGCCAGCCGGGGTTGATAACGGCGACCGTATTCGTCTGGGTGGTGAAGGTGAAGCCGGTGAGAACGGCGGTCCTTCTGGCGATTTATTTGTTCAGGTACGTGTCAAACCACATAGCATATTTCAACGTGAAGAAAATAACCTGCACTGTACCGTTCCCATTAGCATGACGATGGCGGCCTTAGGTGGTGAAATAGAAGTACCGACCTTATCTGGCCGACTGAAGCTTAAAATCCCCGCTGAAACCCAGTCGGGTAAGCTCTTCAGGCTTCGAAACCAGGGCGTTGTTCCGGTTCGCGGTGGCCCGAAAGGGGATTTGCTGTGCCGCGTCAATGTTGAAACACCGGTTAACCTGACCAAAGAACAGCAGGAGTTGTTAAGACGTTTTGATGAGACCTTAAACAAAGGCTCCAGACAGCATAACCCGCAATCACGTGGCTGGATGGACGGTGTTAAAAAATTCTTTGATGAAATGACACAAAAGTAAACCTGCTGTAACGGCTGTTTGCAATAAATAGAATGAGATCAAAATGATTAAAGTCGCAGTAACGGGTGCCGGTGGGCGTATGGGCCGCACTCATATTGAAGCAATTACTGAAAATGAACAAACGGTATTGACTGCTGCAATCGAACGCCGGGGTAGTACTTTCGTTGGTATCGATGCAGGTGGTCTGGCCGGTGTTGGTGATAATGGCGTTATCGTTGTTGATGATGTCGCGGCTGTTGTTGCAGATTTTGACGTTTTGATTGATTTTACAACCATTGAGTCCACCTTACATAATATTGAAGTTTGTCGAAAAGCGGGCAAACAGATCATTATTGGTACAACCGGCTTTAGTGATGAAGAAAAAACACTGATTGAACAGGCCAGCAAAGAGATTGCAATTGTGTTTGCACCCAATATGAGTGTGGGTGTCAATTTATGCCTGAAACTGCTTGATATGGCAGCACGTGTGCTGGCTCATGATGATGTCGACATCGAAATCATCGAGGCCCATCATCGCCATAAAGTTGATGCACCTTCAGGAACAGCCTTGCGTATGGGTGAAGTGGTTGCTGACGCACTGGGGCGTGAACTAAAAGACTGCGCTGTCTATGGTCGTGAAGGTCAGACCGGTGAACGGGACCGAAACACCATTGGTTTTGAAACCATCCGCGCCGGCGATATAGTCGGTGATCATACCGTCATGTTTGCCGGTATCGGTGAACGTGTCGAAATTACCCACAAAGCATCCAGTCGCATGACTTTTTCCAAAGGCGCTGTGCGCGCGGCCATCTGGTTAAGCACTCAAAAAACCGGGCTTTATGATATGCCTGATGTGTTAGGTTTGAATTAAGCAGCTAGGCTTTTATAAGACCGGTCTGGTGCGAATTCAGTCCTCGGAATTTACTCACCGTTAGTTTGTTCGGCTCATCAAGAGACTATTTGCATCTAATTGTTGATAAAACTCGTGAACGTCAGTATTACTGAGCTAAACGGTGGCTAAGCTTGCGTTAATTCATAGGCTTTTTAAGCCTCATTCGTTATAATGCCGCCTCTTTTGATAAAGCAATTAGATTTTGGGCGGTTTTTTTAATGAAATTTGCGTTTGTATTTCCAGGTCAGGGCTCACAGTCAGTCGGTATGTTGGCTGATTTCTATT
>JAOUKT010000136.1 GCA_029882395.1 Gammaproteobacteria bacterium | reverse complement strand
CGGCAATGACTAAAGCGAATTAAAATCACGCTTTAATCAGGAATAAAAAACAGAGGCTCAGGCCTCTGTTTTTTTTTGCATTAATAAACCAGCTGATTACGGCCGGCATCTTTTGCCAGATACAATTTATCATCGGCACATTTCATAATATCTTTGACCGACGGTTTTTCACCGCCGCCGCGGTAATAACAGGCACCGACAGATACCGTTACATCGATACCTCCGGCATTGGTTTTAAAAGGCCGGCTGTTAATAGAGCTGACAATACGCTCAAGCGAAGACAGTTTGAACTGATCTTGCTGGGTGTAATGCATGATAACGCCAAACTCTTCTCCTCCGACCCGGGTTACCAGGTCGGTTGGGCGAACACAGCGGCGCAAGCGTCGAGTAAAGCCAATTAAAATCTCATCACCAACATCGTGGCCATGAGTATCATTTATCTGTTTAAAGTGATCAATATCGAGCATCGCATAACAAACACCACTTTTGCGCGAAGAGGCAGTGATTAAATGTGCTTCCAGCTCCTTCAATAATAATCGGCGGTTACCGACACCTGTTAATGGGTCGGTTAATGCGACTTCTTCCAGATGTTTTACCATCTGGCTAAGCTCGTTACTGGATTCGAGCAGCATGTTTTGTAATTGATTGATACGCGCGACAGAAATAATACGGGCAATCATTTCTCTGGGATTTGGTGGTTTGGTCAGGTAATCATCTACGCCACGGTTAAAAGCCTCTTCCATATGTTGCATGCCTTCCTGAGCAGTAAAGAGGATGATACCGGTATACGAATTATTCTCTTCGTCCTGATTACGGATATGATCGGTTAATTCCAGACCATCCATTTCAGGCATGATCCAGTCGGCAATGACGATATCGGCTTCTTCTTCAGACAACATATCAAGCGCTTGCCGAGCACTTTCTGCCATGCGTAATTTTGTGAAGCCGGCTTTACCTAAGGTGGACTTAACAACGGCCCGACTAAACTGCAAGTCATCCACAATTAAAATCGAACTGTCTTTATAAGAGATCATAATCGAGTCTAATATCCATATTTTTATTATTAGAGATAATGCTAGTTTATAACGTAAATACTGTTAACGTCATTGAAATTTGATCAAATATTAGAGAACTCGGTCCATTTATTAACAATATTACAGAATAACTCAGCTGTTTTGGTCGCATCATAAACCGCAGAATGAGCTTTGCCGTCATCCCATTCGAGTCCAGCGGCCTGCACAGCTCTTGAGAGTACGGTTTGACCATAAGCCAAACCTGCCAGTGAGACGGTGTCAAACATACTGAACTGGTGAAAAGGGTTACGCGCCAGCTTATTTCTTTCGGCCGCGGCATTGACGAAGTTAAGGTCGAGCGTGGTGTTGTGGCCCACCATAACAGCGCGCGTGCAACCGGTGCGTTTAATTTCTTTGCGAATAGCCTGAAAAACCAGTGTCAGTGCTTCAAATTCAGTCTTTGCCATACGAAAAGGATTGTAAGGATCGATACCATTTACTTCCATTGAAGCCGGTTCCATCGTCAGTCCTTCATACGGCTTGACGTGGCAGGAAACACTTTCTTTGATACCCAGTTGTCCGTTATCATCGATCTCAATAATGTGGGCTGATATTTCCAGTAACGCATTCTTTTTATGATCAAAGCCGCCGGTTTCAACATCAACAACAACGGGCAAAAAGCCACGGAAACGGCTCGACATTGGGGTAGTTATTTTATTATGAGACATAGTCAGACTATCAAAGGTTGGTCGCATGGACGTTAAAACAAAGCCGTTATTCTACCGTACTGCACAAATGATGTGTGGTTTATTCTGTCTGCTGGTATGGCAAATATCGCTTGCAGAGCCGCTAAAGCAGAGCGTACTGCATCCATCGGGTCTGCTCTGGAAAATACACAAACCCGGTCATCAGGACAGTTACCTGTTTGGCACCATTCATATCGGTGACAGGCGGGTACTGAAATTGCTGGATGTGGTGCAGTCCTCGTTACAAAGCAGTTCGCTTTTTGCAATGGAAGTGGTGCTGGATAATAGTGCTATGCAAGCGTTATATGCGGCCAGTTTTTTTGAAAATGAAGAACGTCTGCAAGATTATATCGAGAAGCCGGTTCATAAGCGTGTCGCCAGCATCATGCACCAATATTACGGTATCCTTCCCGGCATCGTTAATCAGATGAAACCCTGGGCAGTGATGGCAACAATCAGTTCACCGCCACCCGAAAGTAATCGCACAGTACTTGATGTGGAGCTACAAAATATGGCGCTC
>JAOUKT010000034.1 GCA_029882395.1 Gammaproteobacteria bacterium | reverse complement strand
CTATGCCGGATGCAGATTCATCTGCAACTTCATTCTTTATGCCAGCGGTCGGTTACGCGGTGCGTAGTGATGCGTTAACTTACGGTATCGGCATGTTTGCTCAAGGCGGCATGGGTACAGAGTATGCAGCAAACTCGTTTTTAGCGGCTGGTTCAGGTGATATAGTGCGCTCTGAAGTCGGTGTCGGACGACTGGTAGCTCCAATTACTTATAGCGTTAATAAAGATTTAACCGTTGGTGGCTCGCTCGATTATGTGTTTGGCGGTATGGATCTGAAAATGGCAATGAGTGGTGCACAGTTTTTTGATTTTGTGAGCACACAACAAGGTGGTGCCGCATCAGGCACGCTCGTGGATGGTTTTGGTGGTATGTTAACGGCCAATAATACAGTGACTCCAGTTGTAAATGCTGATCAATCTGTAACCGGTGCATTTGATTTGTATAATACTCGATTTGATTTTTCAAACGATGATGATTTTTCTGGCGAGGCAAAGGGTGCAGGCTTAGCAAGTAAGATTGGTTTTACATATAAAGTGAATAACAATTTAACCGTTGGTGGTACGTACCATACTAAAACAGATATGGGTGACTTAGAGACTTCTAACGCTACGTTAAGTATGGGAGGCGATTTTACAAATATAGGTGGTGGTGTTGGTGTGCTTCCAGTTACAGGTAAAATATCAGTAAATGATTTCCAGTTCCCGGCACAAATTGGTGTAGGTATGGCTTATCAGCAGGATAAGTGGATGTTTGCCGCTGATGTGAAAATTATTCAATGGGCTGATGTGATGGATTCATTCCGCATGAGTTTCACAGCTGACGCAACTCAGGCTAACCCAATGGCAGCCGGTTTTGCTGGCGCTTCGATGGATGTCGAGATGTACCAGAACTGGGAAGACCAGACGGTTGTTCAGCTAGGTGGTGCTTATAAAGTATCTTCAGCAACAACATTACGTGCAGGTATCAATAGCGCAAGTAATCCTGTACCAGATGCAACGTTAAACCCATTATTCCCTGCAACGATCGAAAACCACATTACCTTAGGTGTGGGTCAGGCGACAGGTAAAACATCAGGTGTTGATTTCTCGTTAACCATCGCCCCTGAAGTTGAAGTTGCTGCCGGTAGTGGTGTAACAACAACGCATGCACAGACTAACTGGCAGTTGATGTACTCACAAAAATTCTAATTTCAGTTTAGAATTTTATAGCCGGGCGGCATGTCCTTGTCGCCCGGCATTTTTCAGTTTTATCGGAGATTCTATTTATGAGACTTTTTTTTAGAAAAGATTCTTTTAAATGCCTTATTGCTTTTTTAACCGTTTTTTTATTCTCATTTTCATCAGCCTACGCAGCCGATGCAAAGCTGTATAAACCCTTTGTAATGGCGAAGACCCCGGCGGGCGATTTTAATGCCGCGGTTGCCAGCACTAAAAGTACGTTGAAAAATGCCGGTTTCAATATCGTGGGTGATTATTCGCCGTATAAAAACGCGCATATTTTTTCCATTACCAATGAAACGGTGCTGAATATAGTAAAAAATGAAAAAGCCGGTGCTTATGGTGCGGTGCAGCGTGTTTCTGTGAGCCAGGTGAAGGATAAGCTGCAGGTTGCTTTTACTAACCCAGAATATATGGCTTATGTTTATCGCTTTAAAAATGATTTTAAAGCCATTCGTGCTGATTTAATTAAAGCGCTGGGTTATCAAAAAGACTTTGGCGCTGAAGGTTTAACAGAGAAAAAGCTGCGCAAGTATAATTATGCCTGGGGCATGGAAGAGTTTGATGAGGCCGATGAGATTGCTGAATATAGCACTTACCAGCAGGCTATCGCCGCTATTGAAAAGGGTTTTAAGAAAAATAAAGTAGGCGCTTATAAAGTCTACCGTGTTGATGTGCCAGGTAAAAACATGACGGTATACGGTGTTGGACTAAAATCACCTGATATGTTTAATAAGTATCAGGATGATGGTTATATAATGAGTGTGATTGATTTTGATAACGACAAACATGCGGCGCATTTGCCTTATGAAATGGTAGTCGTTGGTAATAAAATTGAAGCCTTGAATGGCCGTTTTCGCATTGCGATCAATTTCCCTGATTTAAGTATGGCTGGCGAAAACAGTTTTATGAATATCATGGGAGCGCCTGGTGGTATTAAGAAAGCGCTGGCAGCGGTTGCCGGTGGTGAAACAGACGAGTTTTAAGCCTGTTTCATTTGCGTGATAAAAAAACCCGGCCTGGCCGGGTTTTTTTATGTTTGCAGCGAAAACAAAGTGTTTAGTCATGAATCGTTGCATAAAGGTATAAATTTGCCATCAAAACATTAATATACGCTCATTTTCTTATTTTTTGCGTGAATTTTAGCGTCATAAGTATTAAACTTGACTGTTCGGCTGCTATGCAGCTAAAAGTCTATGATTTTTAAGGTTATTCAGTGCTTTTTTATGCGGTATGCATAGAAAAAGCGCAGACTCTGGAGTCTAATTAAGTGGAATTAACGGGTGCAGAAATTCTGGTTCAATGCCTCAAAGAAGAAGGTGTTGAGTATTTGTTCGGGTATCCTGGCGGTGCGGTGTTGCATATATACGATGCATTGTACAAACAGGAAGACGTCAAACATATTCTGGTGCGTCATGAACAGGCGGCAACGCATGCCGCCGACGGTTATGCACGCTCAACCGGAAAGCCTGGCGCTGTACTGGTGACCTCAGGTCCGGGTGCCACGAATGCGGTTACTGGCATTGCGACCGCTTATATGGATTCAATACCCATGGTTGTGATCACCGGCCAGGTTCCGACCAGTCTGATTGGTAATGATGCGTTTCAGGAGTGTGACTCAATTGGTATTACACGGCCGATCGTCAAACATAATTTCTTGGTTAAAGATATTAATGAGCTGGCCACAACCCTTAAAAAAGCATTTTATGTTGCAACAACCGGCCGCCCTGGCCCGGTTGTTGTGGACGTGCCCAAAGATGTCACGGGGGCAAAGGCTAAATTCAGTTATCCAAAAGACATCAGCATGCGTTCTTACAATCCATCGTCCAAAGGTCATGTTGGGCAGATTAAGAAAGCTGTTGAGCTGATTTTATCGGCTAAAAAGCCGGTGATCTATACCGGTGGTGGTGTTATTTTGGGCGAGGGTTGTCAGCAACTGGTCGAGTTTTCACAGAAGCTGGGCTATCCGGTCACCAATACACTGATGGGTCTGGGTGCTTATCCGGCCACTGATAAACAGTTTGTCGGCATGCTCGGCATGCACGGTACTTATGAAGCCAATATGGCGATGCATCATTGTGATGTTTTGATTGCTATCGGTGCACGATTTGATGATCGTGTGACTGGCAATTTAGAAAAGTTTTGTCCCGATGCTCAAATCGTACACGTTGATGTTGACCCTGCCTCGATTGCGAAAACCGTTAAGGTCGATGTGCCTATTGTTGGTGAAGTGGCAGAAGTACTTGAGGCGTTGATTAAACAGATAGATGTGTCTGAGAGCAAAGTCGATACATCTGCAATTGACACCTGGTGGCAGCAAATTGATGTCTGGCGTGCTCAGGATTGTCTCAAGTTTGATACTGAGGGTGATAAAATCAAGCCCCAGAGCGCAATCAAAAAGGTTTACGAATTAACCAATGGCGATGCCTATGTCACCTCCGATGTGGGGCAGCATCAAATGTGGGCGGCGCAGTATTATAAATTTGATAAGCCACGTCGCTGGATTAACTCCGGTGGTCTGGGCACCATGGGTTTTGGTTTGCCTGCGGCGATGGGTGTGCAACTGGCACACCAGGGTGAAACCGTGGTGTGTATTACCGGTGAGTCGAGTATTCAGATGTGTATTCAGGAACTGGCGACCTGTTTACAGTATGGTTTGCCGATTAAAATCCTAAATTTAAATAATGGTTTTATGGGCATGGTGCGTCAGTGGCAGGAGTTTTTCTACGACAAACGTTATTCGCAGTCAGTGATGAATGTTTTGCCTGATTTTGTTGCATTAGTTGAGGCATATGGTCACGTTGGTATCCGGGTAGAGAAACCGGAAGATCTGGATGCTGCGCTGGATGCCGCCTTTAATAAACATAAGGATCGTCTGGTGTTCCTTGATGTTATTACCGACCCTGAAGAAAATGTTTATCCAATGGTTCCAGCCGGTGCTGGTCTTAACGAAATGGTGTTAGTGTAATCATGCAGCATATAGTCTCAATATTAATGGAAAATGAATCCGGTGCTTTATCCCGGGTTGCTGGCTTGTTCTCTGCACGCGGATACAATATCGAATCGTTAACCGTGGCACCGACGGATGATTCATCGCTCTCAAGAATGACACTGGTGACGTCAGGCACGGATGATATCGTCGAACAAATTTTGAAACAGTTAAACAAACTGGTCGATGTCATCAAGCTGGTAGACCTGACCGAGTCGCCGCATATCGAGCGTGAAATGATGCTGGTAAAAGTCGAAGCGGTGGGGGAATCACGCTCAGAAGTTAAACGTCTGGTGGATATTTTCCGTGGCAATATTATCGATGTCACCGATACAACCTATACGGTTGAACTGACCGGCCCCGGTGAAAGGCTGGATGCGTTTTTGCAGTCCTTATCCAGCATCAGCATTCATGAAGTGGTTCGCTCGGGTTCAATGGGCATTAGCCGTGGTGAAAAAGTCCTCGGTTTATAATCGTTTTATTTTATTTATTTTTTAGTCTCTAATTTTTTGGACAGGAAACAACTATGAACATTTTTTACGATAAAGATTGCGATCTTTCTATTATAAAATCAAAAAAAATAGCCATCATCGGTTATGGCTCACAGGGCCATGCACATGCGCTTAACCTGAAAGAGTCGGGTGCGGATGTTACTGTTGCGTTACGTACCGGTTCTGCTTCTGCTGCTAAAGCTGAAAATGAAGGACTGACAGTTAAGCCGATTGCTGATGCGGTAAAAGCGGCTGATGTGATCATGGTGTTAGCGCCGGATGAAATTCAGTCTGCACTATATAAAAATGAAATTGAGCCAAACATCAAAGAGGGCGCAACCTTGGCTTTTGCTCACGGTTTTGCGATTCACTATAACCAGATCGTTCCGCGTAAAGACCTTGATGTCATCATGATCGCGCCAAAAGCACCGGGTCATACTGTGCGCAGTGAATTTGTACGCGGTGGCGGTGTGCCTGATCTGATTGCTATTTATCAGGATGCATCGGGTAAAGCTAAAGAGCTGGCATTGTCTTACGCTTCTGGCGTCGGTGGTGGCCGTACCGGTATCATCGAAACAACCTTTAAAGATGAAACTGAAACGGATTTGTTTGGTGAGCAAGCTGTATTATGTGGCGGCGCTGTTGAGCTGGTTAAGATGGGTTTCGAGACGTTAACTGAAGCCGGTTATGCACCTGAGATGGCTTATTTCGAATGCCTGCACGAGCTGAAACTGATTGTGGATCTGATGTTCGAAGGCGGTATCGCCAACATGAACTACTCAATCTCAAACAACGCTGAGTACGGTGAGTACGTGACGGGTGATAAAGTCATCAACGAGGAAAGTCGTAAAGCCATGCGTCAGGCATTACAAAATATCCAGAACGGTGATTATGCTAAGCGTTTCATACTGGAAGGTGCGACAAACTACCCTGAAATGACAGCTCGTCGTCGTAATAATGCAGCTCACCCGATCGAAGTAGTGGGTGGCAAATTACGTGAAATGATGCCCTGGATTGGCGCTAACAAGATTGTTGATAAGTCTCGTAACTAAGACTGCATTTTCAATGCTTGAAAGAAAGGGGCCTTTATGGCTCCTTTCTTATTTGTGCTATCCTAGACGGCTCCTAAGGCGTAGAATTTACGTTTAATTGTATATAACCTGTGCGGAAATTATGGAAACAGAACAACAACAAACTAAACGTCGTAAAGGTATCTATTTATTGCCTAACTTGTTTACCACTGCGGCACTTTTTGGTGGTTTCTACGGCATAGTGGCGGCCATGAATGGTCGCTTTGAACAGGCTGCGATCGCGATTTTTATAGCCATGATACTGGATGGCCTGGACGGACGCGTGGCGCGGCTGACCAATACACAAACCTCATTTGGTGCAGAATACGACAGCCTGGCCGATATGGTGTCTTTTGGTTTGGCGCCGGCATTGATCATGTATGAATGGTCATTATCATCGATGGCAGATTTAGGCTGGCAATGGGGCAAATTAGGCTGGATGGTTGCCTTTATTTATACCGCAGCGGCGGCATTGCGACTGGCAAGGTTTAATACCCAGGCAGGAACGGCCGATAAACGCTTCTTTCTGGGGCTACCGAGCCCGGCGGCGGCGGCCTGTGTGGTGGCTTTTGTCTGGGTCAGTGTCGACCAGGGCTTTAATGGAAAAGAGCTGGCGATTCCTGCCGTGGTCATTACTTTACTGGCAGGTTTGCTGATGGTGAGTAACTTCCTTTATAGCAGTTTTAAAGAAGTGGATTTCAAACATAAAGTGCCTTTTGCTGTGTTATTGGTGGCTGTTCTGGTGCTAATGTTTGCCTCATATGATCCGCCAAAAGTCTTATTTGTAGGCTTTGTGGCTTATATGTTGTCAGGTCCCGCATTGTCTTTGTTAAGAAAATTTAAACGTCCGGTAAAAGAAAAACAGGCGTCAGACACAAAACAAGACAAGAACTAAAGTCAATTGAAATAAAAAGGCATTATCAGGCTTGGCAATGACAGGCTAAAGCGCTATATTCATATTATCTATGAAAAACACAATGAAACAATTTGAAAATAAACATGCGGCATCACACCGTGCTGTTTCATTGTGCCTGCCTAAAGCTGATCTGCTCTCTGTTTTATTTCTACTGCTGCCGTAAGGCAGATGATGATGTCCTGGCGAGGCTTAACCGTATCAAAAACCCGAATTCATACATCCTCAGCAGAGGATTTATAAAACCGTTAGTGATTTTCCGATGATTGTATCGGTAAATGGAGCAGAACATGAGTGCAGATAAGCTGATTATATTTGATACCACTTTGCGAGATGGTGAGCAAAGTCCCGGCGCATCAATGACCAGAGATGAAAAAGTTCGCATTGCCAAAGCACTGGAAAAAATGCGAGTCGATGTGATTGAAGCCGGTTTCCCAATAGCCAGTCAGGGTGATTTTGAAGCGGTGAAAGCGGTGGCAGATGTCATTAAAAACAGCAGTGTCTGTGGTCTGTCGCGGGCTTTACAAAAAGACATTGATCGCTGCGCTGAGGCATTAAAAAATGCAGTCAATCCGCGCATTCATACCTTTATTGCCACCTCACCAATTCATATGCAACAAAAACTGCGCATGGAGCCTGATGCGGTATTGGAGCAGGCCGTTAACGCGGTAAAAATGGCGCGCGGTTTTACTGATAATGTAGAGTTTTCACCGGAAGATGCCGGCCGGTCAGAGCTTGATTTTTTATGCCGCGTGATAGAAGCGGTAATAGATGCCGGTGCAACAACGATCAATATCCCGGATACAGTGGGTTATAACGTGCCCGAACAGTTTGGCTCATTAATTAAAAACCTGATCGAAAGAATCCCTAATTCTGACAAAGCGGTGTTTTCAGTGCATTGCCATAATGATCTGGGGTTAGCGGTAGCCAACTCACTCTCCGCAGTACAAAATGGTGCCCGCCAGGTCGAGTGCACCATTAACGGTCTTGGTGAACGCGCGGGTAATGCCTCACTGGAAGAAGTGGTGATGGCGATTCGTACGCGTCAGGACATGTTCCGCTGTAATACCGGGATTGATACTACCCAGATTATGAATTGCTCAAGACTGGTGTCGGGCATTACAGGTTTTGCTGTTCAGCCTAATAAAGCCATCGTAGGTGCCAATGCCTTTGCTCATGAGTCCGGTATTCATCAGGACGGTGTCTTGAAAAACCGCGAAACTTACGAAATTATGCGGGCGCAGGATGTCGGCTGGAGTGATAACCGCATCGTTCTGGGCAAGCATTCAGGTCGAAATGCTTTTCGCAGTTGCCTGAAAGATCTCGATATTGAATTCGATTCTGAAGAAGCATTAAATGAAGCCTTTTCCCGGTTTAAAGAACTGGCGGATAAAAAGCATGAAATCTATGACGAAGATTTGCGCGCATTAGTCAGTGAGGCCTCTTCTCAGCTGGCAGACGAGCATTACAAGCTGGTGAGTCTGAAAGTCTGTTCCGAGACCGGTGAAGTGCCGCTGGCAGAAATGATTGTTTCCGTCGATGGTCAGGAATTCAATGCCTCATCAACGGGCAGTGGTCCGGTTGATGCCACCTTCAAAGCCATAGAGCAGGTTGCAAACAGTGGTACTAAACTGAAGTTATATTCTGTTAACAATATAACCACCGGTACCGATTCGCAGGGCGAGGTCACCGTCAGGCTGGAACTGGATGGCCGAATTATAAACGGTCAGGGAGCTGATACCGATATCGTTATTGCATCGGCAAATGCTTATATCCATGCGCTGAATCTGTTGCGCAACCCTGATAATCGCGAACACCCACAACATGTTAATGTCTGAAGACGACAATGAAACTAAAAACGGGGCTCATATGAGCCCCGAATTGCGTCAGCATTATTTGCAAATGATGGGCATTCAGGTCTGGCAGAGTCGATTCCAATCAGCTTCAGTTGCAGCTACGCCCGATGAAAAAGAACGCATTCCACAGGCGATTGAAACCGCAGCAGAGACTGAAGTCAGCGATGCTAAGCAAGCCGTGCCTGACGGCTTAACGCTGGAAAAAGCCATCCACTCATGTGTAGCCTGTGAACTGCATCAGACAAAGACCAAGTCGGTGGTGGCAGAGGGCTCACACGCGGCAAGAGTGATGTTGATTGCAACAGCGCCCGCCTTCAATGCAGAGTCCGATGCAGCGTTGTTAACGGCGGCTTCCAGTCAGCTGCTGAGCAAAATGCTGCAGGCGATAGATATTCAACGGGCCGATGTTTTTTTAACCGGTCTGGTTAAATGCCAGTTGGCAGACGATCGTGAACTGAGGACAACAGAAGTGCTTTGTTGTGAACAATACCTTAGTCAGCAAATTGAAATGTTAAAGCCTGAACTGATCATTGCTTTTGGCGAGCTCAGCGCGCAACATTTGCTGGTGAGTAAAAAAAGCCTGCAGGAATTATCAGCCAAGGTTTATCAGTACCATTCACGGCCGCTGATGGTGATGCCTTCAGCCGATGAGTTACTGATTAATCCACAGAATAAAAGGCTGGCCTGGCATCAGTTATTACGTATAAAACAAAAACTAAATGACTGAAGCTTTGCCCACAGATGCTGAAAACCATCATGCGATACGGACAGAAAGCCATTACCGGCTGATGCGGCTTGATGATGTCAAATCAGTGTTTGAGATCGACAAACAGGTTTACCCTTTTCCCTGGACAGAAGGCATCTTCGAAGACTGTATCAAAACGGGGCATTTATGCGTTGTTAATGAAATCGACAGTCAAATTGTTGCCTACGGTATTATCGGCATGATTGTGGATGAGGCACATATTTTAAACCTGAGTGTCAGCCGGCCGTTCCAGGGTAAAGGTTATGGCCGTGAATTGCTGATCTATTTGCTGGCGCTGATGAAACGCGGTAATGCGGTGCGAGCCCTGCTTGAAGTGCGTGAATCTAATCAGACTGCAATCAGCCTTTATCACAGCCTGGGGTTTGAAAAAATAGGCACACGTAAAGGCTATTATCCGGCAGAAGACGGCCGAGAAGATGCCACCGTTCTGGCGAAATCGATCGCTTGAATTATATTTCTATTGAATGATTCAGAGTCGCACCCGCTTGCGTTATAATGCGCGCTCCGAACTAGAAAAAATACCGAATACCGATGAGTGAATTTCTCGAATCCCTGCAAAAACGCCGTACTTTTGCCATTATTTCTCACCCTGATGCGGGTAAAACCACATTAACGGAAAAACTCCTGTTATATGGCGGAGCCATCCAGATGGCCGGCACGGTAAAGGGTAGAAAAGCCTCACGTCATGCGACCTCCGACTGGATGGAGCTGGAAAAACAACGCGGTATATCCGTTACCTCATCGGTGATGCAGTTTCCTTATAAAAACTGCATCATGAATTTGCTGGATACGCCCGGGCATGCTGATTTCTCAGAAGATACCTACCGTACATTAACCGCTGTTGATTCGGCGTTAATGGTCATTGATGCCGCCAAAGGTGTTGAAGAACGCACCATCAAGTTAATGGAAGTCTGTCGCTTGCGTGATACACCCATTATCACCTTCGTTAACAAAATGGATCGCGAAGCACGTGACCCGATCGATATACTGGATGAAATTGAAGACATTTTAAAAATTAAATGCGCGCCGATGACCTGGCCCATTGGCATGGGCAAACAGTTTAAGGGCGTGTTTGATCTTTACAATGACTGTGTTTATTTGTTCAGCGCGACTCATGGCGGCAAGTTATTAGACGGTAACCTGATTCAGGGGCTGGATAATCCGGAGCTGGATGAACACCTTGGTGCAACGGTTGCAGCAGACTTACGCGATGAAATAGAACTGGTCAAAGGTGCCAGTCATGCATTTGATTTTGACGCCTACCAGGCCGCTAAAGTCACGCCGGTCTACTTCGGCTCGGGTATCAATAATTTTGGTGTCAGAGAATTACTTGAAGCAATTGATAGGTATGCGCCGGCACCAAAATCACGCAAGACCTTAACGCGCGAGGTTGAGGCGACGGAAGAAACATTCAGTGGTTTTGTTTTCAAAATCCAGGCAAATATGGACCCGGCTCACCGCGACCGTATTGCTTTCATGCGCATTTGCTCCGGTGTCTTTAAAAAAGGCATGAAAGCCTACCATGTGCGCATTAAAAAAGAAGTGAAGTTCGGTGATGCGTTAACATTTATGGCATCGGACCGCGATCACGTTGATGATGCCTATCCCGGCGATATTATTGGCTTGCATAATCACGGCACCATCCGCATTGGTGATACCTTTACGAATGGCGAGCAACTGGCCTTTTCAGGCATTCCGAATTTTGCACCTGAATTATTCAGGCGTGCACAATTGAGAGACCCGTTGCGCATGAAGGCGCTGTTAAAAGGCCTGACACAGTTATGTGAAGAAGGCGCGACGCAGTTATTTAAACCCCTGCACAATAATGACCTGATTCTGGGAGCAGTGGGTATATTGCAGTTTGATGTGGTGGCGTACCGTCTAAAAGATGAATACGGTGTTGAATGCAGTTTTGAAAATGTTAATACCAATACCGCTCGCTGGGTCGATTGTGATGATGAAAAGATGCTGGCTGACTTTAAAAACAAAAACCAGACCAATCTAGCCCTGGATAATGCAGGAGATCTGGTTTATCTGGCACCGACACGTGTGAACCTGCAAATGGCAGAAGAAAGATGGCCGGATGTTCGCTTTGTTGCCACCCGTGAGCATGGCATCTACGATTAAGCGTTATTACCGTTTGTAAGCAAATTCCTACACTACCGCCCGAATTAGACTACAGCCTCTTCGGTATTATTCCCAAACCGAAGCGATTTATGCTATAGATAGAAACTTATGCTTAAAATTTAACATTCCTGACATGTTGTTGACGGATATGTACGGGATCTGCGCCTATATAAGGCATAGTATAAAAAATTAAATCAAGAGCAACTGCAGTTTAATTGTTCCGCAGCGTGGTATTGGTTCCGGGGCTTGTTACTGCTTACATTTAATTTTAGTAAATTTTTTAGAAGGTTGTATTGAATGATTTCTGAAAATGATATTAAAGATAGCCGTATTTTAATAATCGATGATGAGCAGGCGAATGTCACGCTAATAGAAAAAATATTAGAACTGGATGGTTACCAGAATTTTGTTTCAACGTCAGACTCCACCCAGGCAGTCGAGTTATTCCAGCAGCTGCAGCCGCATCTTGTCTTGCTTGATTTAAACATGCCGGTTTTTGATGGCTTTGATGTTATGCAGCAACTGTCGGCCATCGAAAGTGACAATACTTTCCCTTCTATTCTGGTACTAACCGCGCAGACAGACCGTGAGACGCGTATTCGAGCGTTGACAGGTGGCGCAAAAGATTATGTACACAAACCGTTTGATCGTGTCGAACTGTTGTCGAGAATCAGAAACCAGCTCGAAGTAAAACGTTTGTATGAAATGGTTCAGAATCAGAATAACCATTTGGAAGAAAAGGTGGCCTCTCGTACCAGAGAGTTACAGGAAACACGGCTGGAGGTAATTCATCGCCTGGGTCTGGCAGCAGAATACCGTGATAATGAAACCGGCTTGCACATCATCCGCATGAGCAAAGTCTCATCTGAGCTCGCCAGGGCAGTCGGTATGGATGCAAAGCAGTGTGAGTTAATTCTCAATTCAAGCCCTATGCACGATATTGGAAAACTGGGCATTCCTGATTCGGTTTTACTCAAGCCCGGCAAATTGAACAGCGAAGAATGGGATGTGATGAAAACACATACGCTGATTGGCGCCCAGATTCTTTCCGGCGGTGATACAGAATTATTAGAACAGGCACGACTGATTGCAATGACTCACCATGAAAAATGGGACGGCAGTGGCTACCCCAATGGCCTCAGTGGTGAGGATATTCCTCTGGTTGGCAGAATAGTGGCGCTGGCCGATGTGTTTGATGCTTTAACCTCAGAAAGACCGTACAAAAAGGCCTGGCCTGTGCAGCAGGCCGTCGACTATATAAAGGACATGAGTGGCAGTCAGTTTGATCCGGCATTGGTTGATATCTTTATCAGCATCTTGCCAAAGGTACAGGAGATTAGTGCACGCTACCGCGAGCCCGATGAGTATTTTGAAAAAGCCGTTTAATGAGTCTGCGACAGAGCCAGCTTTTTCAAACGCTGAAAATTTTCTGGGGCCACATACTGCAATATCTCTTTCTCATCCGTATTATAAGTGATGCTCAGGCCCAGCTCCGGGTAGAGCAGAATCGATGATCTGTCATTCAGCGTGATGGTTTCTGCCGCAATGCCAAAACGCTGCAAGATAATCTCGTCATCAAACTGAGCATAGGGTATGTAGCTGATGCTGATGACAGGATATTGCATGGCCTGCAAACCATCTTCTTCATTGAGTTTATATTTAAACGCGCCGCTGGGTGTGCCTTCTTTATCGATGCTGTGTTGTCTATAGCGCTGCAGTGTTTCGTCATCGATGCCGTATTCCAGGATCATTTTTGCAGTCAGCCCGCTCAGTGAAATGGAGCTGATATAGGCTTCAAGATTTCTGCGGCCGTTTTTATGTTCAAACAATGCGGTTTCAGGAAATGTCTGCAATGTGGTTAAAGCATCCCGCATACTGGTCTGGTCTAAAATGATTCCAAACACCTCGGATTTGCCATCATCTGTCAGGCTGATTTGCCAGGGCAGTTTATCGGATGAAATGCTGTAGCGTTTTTCATTGATCGCAGTGATTAAGATAACAAAGCCTAATACCATCAGAAAAAGATAACACTTTTTGCATTTTTGCAGGCCGAACTTTTTAATCATAATGCCTCTCGTAATATCGTATTAGTGGCTGTCGAGTTTTGCCAGCTCGCTGACGATGCCCGTGATCAGTGATTCACCAGACGGACCCATTTTGGCCATCAGCCGGTCAACATCGCGTTCGCCATCAACCAGTGGTTTGATAATGGCGCTCAGTTGCGCCATATCGCCGCTGGTTTGAGACATTTGCTCGGCCATCTGGCTGAGCAGGGTCAGTGCATTGACATCACCACGAGCGGCCTGATGAATCATGCCGGCTAACATCGGTGCTGCCTGACTGGCATCCGCCTTTTGCTCAGGGTCGGGCAGGCTGGCGGGATTTTGCAAGCCCTGCAAAATGGCAATCACGATTGATGCATCTTCATCATCAAGTCCGCGGGAAAGGTTTTCATTGCGATCGCCGTCAAGAATTTTACGAATGGCTTTCACCAGATCACCCCAGCCATTTTGTTCCGAGAGTAATAAGGCCTTATCAAACTCTGCTCGCAAAGAAGGGTTCTGTGCGGTTTGCACTGCCGCGACAATTAATGGCGCATGCGTTTTTTTAATCTGATCAAACAGTTCGGCTGTAGGCATAAAGACTCCGGATTGTCGCAGCTCAAATGGCCATGATTTTTTTCAGCTGATCATTCAGCTGAGCTAATGCTGTGTGCATTTCATTAATGCGCAACCGTTCTTTGGCAACCACGGCTTCGGGGGCTTTATCTACAAAACTGGCATTGCTCATTTTAGCCTCTGACTTGTCAAGATTAGCCGATATCTTTGCGATGTCTTTTTGCAAACGGCCAATTTCCGCATCTTTATCGATCAGTCCTGCCAGAGGAATAAGAATTTTCAGATCACCGACCAGCGCAATGGCAGACTCAGGAGCGTTATCTTCAGTTAACCATTGCACAGATTCAAGTTTTGCCAGTGTGCTGACAAAGTCTTTGTTTTGCATAAACAGGTTTTGATCGTTGTCAGAATAGTTTTGCAATAAAACAGGCAGGGGTTTGCCCGGTGCGATATCCATTTCTGAGCGGATACGGCGAACACCCATGATGAAAGCTTTAACCCATTCAAGCTCAGTCTCTGCTTGCTGGTCACGCTTTGTGCTATCACCGTGCGGGTAAGATTGTTGCATTATCGTTTCACCCTGGATACCTGCCAGTGGTGCAACGCGTTGCCACAGCTCTTCAGTTATATAAGGGATTAACGGATGTGCCAGCCTTAAAATGCTTTCAAGTACACGTACCAGGGTCTGGCGTGTGCCACGTTTTTCTGCATCGCTGGTGTGCTCTGAGTTGAGCACCGGTTTTGACAATTCCAGATACCAGTCACAATAATCTTCCCAGATAAAGGCATATATTTCATGGCTGGCATGATCAAAACGGTATTTTTCAAAATTATCGGCAACGCTATCTTCAATGTTTTGCAGGCGTGAAATAATCCAGCGGTCGGCCAGGGATAAAATCACATCGTCATTATCGATTCCGGTGTCCTGATCTTCCGTGTTCATCAGTACGTAGCGGGTTGCATTCCATAATTTGTTACAGAAGTTACGGTAGCCTTCGATACGGTTCAAATCCATACGGATATCACGGCCCTGTGATGCCATCGCAGCAAAAGTAAAGCGCAGTGCATCAGTGCCGAAAGCCGGGATGCCGTCAGGAAAATCCTTGCGTGTCGATTTTTCGATTTTGGCCGCCATCTTCGGCTGCATTAAGCCGGCCGTGCGTTTTGTGACTAAGGTTTCAAGTTCTATGCCGTCAATCAGGTCAATCGGGTCGAGCACATTGCCTTTTGATTTCGACATTTTTTGGCCTTCGGCATCACGCACCAGACCATGAATGTAAATTTCTTTAAAGGGTACTTCGCCGATGAATTTAATGCCCATCATTACCATGCGCGCAACCCAGAAGAAAATGATATCAAAGCCGGTGACCAAAACGCTGGTAGGATAAAATGTTTTTAAACGCTCAGTCGAGTCAGGCCAGCCCAGGGTAGAGAAAGGCCAGAGTGCTGAAGAGAACCAGGTGTCTAACACATCCTCATCCTGTCTTAATGCTATCTCATCGCTTAAGTTATATTTTTTACGCACAGCGGCTTCACTGTCGGCAACGTAAACTTTGCCATCATTATCGTACCAGGCAGGAATGCGGTGACCCCACCAGATCTGACGGGAGATACACCAGTCCTGGATATTGTTCATCCATTCGAAGTAGGTTTTGTCCCAGTTAGCCGGTACAAATTTAATATCGCCGTTTTTCACCGCATCAATCGCGGGTTTGGCCAGAGACTCAACGGCAACATACCACTGATCTGTGAGGTAAGGCTCAACCACAGAACCGCTGCGGTCACCGCGTGGTACCATTAATTTATGTTCTTTTACCGCTTCCAGCAAGCCCGCAGCCTCAAGGTCAGCGATCATTTGTTTGCGCGCAACGTAACGATCCATACCACGGTATTTTTCCGGGGCCTGCTCATTAATACAGGCATCGACAGTCAGAATGTTGATCATCGGCAGGTCGTGACGTTTGCCCATTTCATAGTCATTGAAATCATGGGCTGGCGTGATTTTTACGCAGCCGGTACCAAATTCCATATCCACATAATCATCAGCAATAATGGGGATCAGGCGGTCGCTTAGTGGTAATTGAATCGCTTTGCCGATCAGGTCTTTATATCGTTTGTCTTCAGGGTGTACTGCCACCGCCGTATCGCCAAGCATGGTTTCAGGCCGCGTTGTGGCCACGACGATGTAATTTTTGCCATTGCAAGCCGCGCCATCGGCCAGCGGATAACGCATGTGCCAGAGGTGGCCGTTTTCTTCTTCTGAAATGACCTCAAGGTCTGAAACAGCCGTGTGCAGAACCGGGTCCCAGTTTACCAGGCGTTTACCGCGATAAATGATGTCTTCATCATAAAGCTGGGTAAACACTTTTTGCACCGCATGTGATAAACCCTCATCCATGGTGAAGCGTTCATTTTCCCAGTCTACCGATGCGCCCATACGACGCAACTGACGGGTGATATGGCCTCCGGATTCCTGTTTCCAGTCCCAGATGCGCTCGATAAATTTATCACGACCTAAATCATGGCGGCTTTTGTTCTCGGCTTCAAGCTGGCGCTCGACTACCATCTGGGTGGCGATACCGGCATGATCAGTGCCCGGTTGCCAAAGTGTTTTTTCGCCTTTCATGCGGTGGTAACGGGTAAGCGCGTCCATGATGGTATCCTGGAAGGCATGTCCCATATGCAGTGTGCCGGTTACATTGGGTGGCGGTATCATGATGCAATACGCGCCTTCAGCTGATTCTGATGGGGAAAAATAGCCCTTATTTTCCCAGTTTTCGTACCATTTTTGTTCGATAGATTGCGGATTGTAGGTTTTATCCATGGATTTTAAATCTCGATTCTCTGTAACGGGCAATGAAGCCCGGTATTATAACGGAAAGTGAGTTTTTGATCAGGTATGAAGCCGGCGTTTTGCTTTTTATTCTGTCAACGGTATTTATTTTTTGAGCAACGAAGATAAGATCTGATGGTGTAACTGGCGTTTAATAGCAGGCAGGGCGGAGTCTATGGCGTGCTCAATTTTCTGGCTAAGTGCCTCCTCATCATCATTTAACAAATGCACTTTGGTGTCGTTTTTTTGATGAAGGCCGGCCTTCTCCTGGTCGCCTGTTTCTATAATATCGGTGAGTAGAGGAATTGTTTGATGCATTATGTCTGACCCAGTTCATGAAAGTTCAGTTCGCAGTGGTTGTGCTGGCAAATCGTTTTATATTGTTTATAGCGTGCTCTGCCAGGTGTTAAACAATCGTCTGCCTGATGCAGTATTTCTGCCACACGCTGATTGCATTCTACAGCTACTGGCATCTGGTCGGTTAAATTAATAAATAGATCGAAGCCTTTACCCGGGTCGGCATCTTCGCCAATTAATACGGGGTGTTGATCGGCAAACCCATCATCTTTCATGCCGTGCGGCAGGAAACTGCCTTGATCAAGCTGCCAGAGCATATTATCCAGTTGCTGAGACTCTGGTTTGTTTTTGGAAAAAAGATAAACAGAGTTGTTCAGCGACCAGGCTTTATGTGTCAGCTTGCAGGCAAAATGCAGCCGGGCCTGATTGTCATTGCCCGGAATCATATAAAAGTCAACGCGATTAATGGCTGGCATTCTCTTCAACACGGTTTAAAATATATTGCATCAATAATGGCACAGGGCGTCCGGTTGAGCCTTTGTTTTCACCACCTTTCCAGGCAACGCCTGCAATATCGAGATGCGCCCAGTTATATTTTTTAGTAAATTGTGCAAGGAATACCGCAGCCGTGATACTGCCGGCTTCGCGACCGCCTATATTGGCCAGATCCGCAAAATTACTTTTTAACTGCTGTTTGTATTCCGGCCAGGTTGGCATATGCCAGCAACGGTCACCGCTGTATTTGCCGGCATTTAACAAATCATTAATCAAAGGATTGTGGTTGCCGAATAATCCCGCCGGGTGACCGCCCAGTGCAATCACACAGGCTCCGGTTAAGGTGGCAATATCGATCACAACCTCCGGGTTGAACTTTTGAGAATAGGTTAAGGCATCACAAAGTATCAGGCGACCTTCGGCATCGGTGTTAAGTATTTCAATCGTGGTGCCAGACATGCTGGTGACAATGTCGCCCGGTTTGGAAGCCAGGCCATCAGGCATATTCTCAGTGGCCGGTATAACAGCGACGACATTAATCGGCAGTTGCAGTTCTGCAATGGCACTCATGGCACCAAAGACACCAGCGGCACCACACATGTCGTATTTCATTTCATCCATGGCGGCACCGGGTTTTAAACTGATGCCCCCTGAATCAAACGTCACGCCTTTGCCAACAAGAACAACGGGTTTTTCATCGGCAGAGGCGGCACCCGAATATTTCATGATGATCAGTTTGGCACTTTCACGACTGCCACGACTGACAGAAAGCAATGCTCCCATTGCCAGTTCTTCCATCTGGCTTTCTTCTAAAATTTCCGTCTCGAAATTACGGTAGGTTTTTCCCAGCGAGCGGGCCTGTTCAGCAAGGTAACCCGGCGTACAGATGTTGCCAGGCATATTGGCCAGATCTTTACTGAGCTTAATGCCGGAAATAATGGCGCTGCCCTGGCGAACAGCCAGTTCGCCGGTTGGTAAATCACGCCGGCTACTGACACTAAAAACAACCTTTCTTAATGGTCGCCGGGAATTTTGTTTGTCAGACTTTAGCTGATCAAAACGATAAAGCTGTTCTTCAATCGCTTCGATAGACTGTCTTATTTTCCAGTCAATCTCACGGTTTTTAAGCGGTAACTCTGTGAGGCAGGAAAACGCCTCGGTGGCACCGCGCTGATCCAGTATTTTTGCCATTTGCGCGTTTATTTTTCTGAAGTTGTTGACGTCCAGCTCTTTTTCTTTGCCGCAGCCAAGCAGTAAAATACGGTCACATAAGGTATTGGGCACGTTATGCAAAAGCAGATCCTGGCCCAGCAGACCTTCCAGTTCGCCACGTCTGATCAGGTTAGATATTAAACCTTCGCTGGCATCATCCAGAATCTGAGCAGAAGCCGATAGCTTTCGGGAGTCAAAGACACCAACGACAATGCATGACATGCGTTGTTTTTCAGGACTACCGCTTTTGACTGAAAATTCCATTGCTGTTCCTATTGATAAGTTGTATTTGATATAAAAGTGTTTTCAGGTAGATAAAGTTAAAATGGGCTAATGTTCACAAATCTGGAAATATATTTTATGAATAGTTAAAGTTTATCTATTACTCAGTGTTTACTTATATAATATCGTCTTACTTTGAGGCCAGAGTAAATGATATGTCACTAATAATGATTGCTTTATAAACTATATTTCGTGTTTTGTCAGATAAAAACCGTTTTTTTTTAACAAAATGTATATTTTTGATGAATATTTAACTCATTACTGACATTTATGTAATAAATTCAGTCTGCTAGGTTTAGAGTTAGTAAAATGAAGTCATGCTAAAACAAACAATAATTGATCGTTATATTGGAAAGGAGATTCTGTTTTCCTGGTTTGCCGTGTTTATTGTATTAACCTTGATTATTAGCGGGAGCACGCTAGGTAACCTGTTTTCTCAGGCCGCGGATGGCAGTTTGCCAAATAATGTTGTATTTACCCTGTTATTTAACGCCACCTTGCGTTTTAGTGTGCAATTACTTCCCATTAGTTTGTTTATTGGTGCGCTGTTTGCCTTTGGCCGCTTGTATAAAGACTCCGAGATGGTTTCCATGTTCGCCTGTGGCATCACTTATAAAGCCTTATACCGGCCACTCTTTCTTATCGCTGTTCCAATGGCGCTGCTATCGGCTATTGCTAATTTCATGATGGTGCCGGCGTTAAAACATGAATATTACGAGCTGGAAGCAACAGTTGAAGACAGTGTGGATATCACAGGTGTGACAGCAGGGCGTTTTACCGCATCCAAAGGCGCCTACCCGAGCATATTCTTTATTGAGCGCAAAGATAAACACGGCAAAATGCGCCACACATTTTTATACCAGTCTGATAAGTCCAACCGCAGTTCTATTGAAACCTCGTCAACGGCTTCTTATTATCTGGATGATAAAGGACGACGTTTTATGCTGTTTGAAAATGGCCTACGCTACGAGGGCAAGCCTGGCGAAGGTGATTATCAGGCGATTGAATATAAGAAGCACGGTGTCTATGTTGAAGATAATCAATCGGTACGAGTGCGTACAAAGCGCGATGAAATTCCAAGCAGCGTGCTTTGGGCATCGGATAAACTCACTCACAAGGCAGAGCTTCAGTGGCGTCTGGCCATCCCCGTTGTGATTATCGTGCTGGCGTTTATGGCCGTGCCTTTTAGTCACACATCGCCACGAAAGGGGCGTTTTACAAAGATAGGTCCCGCCATCATTGTCTATATTATCTATTCTAATTTATTAATAGCCGCGTTGAGCTGGATGGAAAAAGGCAAAACGCCAGTGTGGCTGGGGTTATGGTGGGTTCATTTTATATTTATTTTGCTGGGACTGTTGTTGTTAATGAAACAGACTCGTTTTCATAAGAGGCTTTTAGGCGCATCATGAAAACGCTTGACCTCTATATTCATAAAACGGTGTTCAAAAGCACTTTATTAGTGCTGGCCATTCTCGGTGCCTTGTTTGCTTTTATGGAATTTGTATCGGAGATAAATCTCATCGGTATGAATGACTATAGTTTAATCAACGCCCTGGTATTTGTTAGTCTTACATTACCTAAAACATTGTATGAGTTGTTTCCAACGGCAACATTAATCGGCAGTTTGTTAGGTTTAGGAGCCCTGGCTGGTAACAGTGAACTGATTGTCATGAGAGCGGCGGGTATTTCAATCAGCCGAATTTCCCGCTCAGTACTGCAGTCAGGCCTGCTGTTAACGGTATTGGTTGCGGCCTTTGGCGAATTTCTTGTGGCTCCGGCAACTCAAAAGGCCGAGTCAATCAAGACCCGGTCACTGCATAAAAACATTTCATTAGGCAAAAGTAACGGGCTCTGGGTAAAAGAGGGTAACTATTATCTCAATGTTAAAAAAATCTATCCCGATAATCGAATGGCCGGCATCGAGATTTATGAGCTTGGTGAGGGCAAACGACTGCAGTCAATCACCAGGGCGCGTTCAGGAATCTATAAAAATAAAGAATGGGTACTCAGTGATATAAAACGCAGTACCTTTGAAAACGGCGGTGTCAAAAGTGTCAATATAAAATCCGAGATATGGGATCATTTGTTCAATCCGGACCTGTTCGAAGTAGTGGCCGTCAATCCGGGTGACATGACAGCTTACGATTTGTATAAATACAGTGATTATCTAGAAAAAAACCAGCTGGATGCCAGCCATTACCGCCTGGCATTCTGGCTGAAAGTGATAACGCCCTTGTCGACCCTGGTCATGTTGCTGATCGCTTTACCCTTTGTGTTTGGCTCACTGCGCTCCGGTAGCTCAGGACAACGTGTTTTAATCGGTATTCTTATCGGCGTTGGATACTTTATTGTGGGTAAAATTATGAACCATATCGGCCAGTCTTATGGATTGCACCCTTTATTAAGTGCAATATTACCGATGCTGATAGTTTTAATTTATGGTTTGTTTGCCTTTTTGAGAATTCGGTAATCAAACAGCTAGTTCTTATCGATCAGTATCGTATTTGACAAAATGTCATGCAAGGTCGATTTCTTTTCATTGAAAATTGACCAAAGAAAACCCAGTCCGAACAATAATAGTGAAAAAATAGCGCAACAGAAGCGGACAAAAGCCTGTTTCCAGCTAACTTTTTTATTATCAGTGCTAATTAATTGTAAACGCCATGTTTTCATGCCCAATGTTTGCCCTCCGTGTGTCCAAAACCAGCCATAAAAAACAAAACTGATTAGAAACCAGTAAATAACAAGAAAGGGAAAAAGAGCATGCTGGCTTGTTATCGCTTCACCACCATTTAATGGCAATGTTAAGGCTGTTGCAATGAACAAAACAGCGATTAACAATAAACCATCGTACCCAATAACAAGCAAACGTTTAAATAGTGAAGCAGGTTTATAGTTATTCATCATTTTATTAATCCTGGCTAAAGAAAAGCGGTGTGTTTATGCAAATCAAAGTTGTCTGAAAGACTGTCGTCATGCAGGTTTTATTAAATTGCTGCAAATCATACCTGATTGATCTGAAAAGTCGAATAGCCAGTAATAAAATGCTAAATTTTGTCGCCAATGTTTGAATTAATAGAAATAAATTAATATCAATGCTTTGAAACAGTGTCTGCGGCGCGGTTTTTAGCTCTCTAAATTTATTATTAGCGCCAATTTATATAAAACCGAATCAATTGATTATTTATCGCATTTTATTTTTAAGTTATGAGGATGAAAAGTCGATTCATTTAAGAGATAAAATGTAATTAAACATTGCATAACGCCCTAACATCAATATATTTTCTTTTTGAAGCATAAATATTAATAAATTCTTAATTATTTTCTGTTTTTATGAAAATAAATACAAAAAAACTCAATAAAAATTTGTAAAACTGGATTTACGAATTATAATTCATGAATCAACACAAAAAAGAGGCCCTAACAATGGCAAAAGCAAAGAAAAAACCAGCTAAGAAAAAAGTAGCTGCTAAGAAAAAAGTAGTCGCTAAGAAGAAAGTAGCTGCTAAGAAAAAACCAGCAGCTAATAAAGCAGCTGCAGCCGCAAAGAAAAAAGCCGCAGCAGCAAAGAAAAAAGCTGCCGCAGTAAAGAAAAAAGCTGCCACAGCCGCAAAGAAAAAAGCGGCAGCCGCAAAGAAAAAAGCCGACGCTGCAAAAAAGAAAGTAGTTGCAGAGAAGAAAAAAGCGGCCGCTGCTAAAGCAACAGCCGCTAAAGCAGCCGCTAAAGCTCAAATGGATGCACTGAGAGCTGAAGTTAAAGCCGCTAAAGATCAGGTTTCTGCTATGAAGAAGCGTGAAGATGCGCTGATTAAACTGTCATCTGATAAAGATGCAGCCGCTGCTAAGTTCATGGATAACTGGATGAAGTCTGCAATGGCTAAAATGGAAAAATCTATGGCTCCTAAAAAGGGCAAAAAGCGTCGTAAAGCTAAGAAGAAGTAATTAGTCAGACGTTTTTAGATTTTTTCTATAAAAAAAAGCCCGGTTATGCCGGGCTTTTTTTATGTTGCCAGTTTTTTATGGCAGATTTGTTAAATAATGCCATTAAAAGGCAGCACTTCTACTGTTTCACCGGCCTCAACATTGCCTGAATCCTGCGGGATAACAATAAAACAGTTTGCAACACTCATCGATGTCAGGATATGCGAGCCTTGAAGTCCTGTGGTATCTACTATTAATTCACCAGTAGCCGTCTGTTTTAAAATACCGCGTTGAAAATCAGTCCTACCCGCCACTTTTTTAAGAGAATGTATACATTTAGCTTTAAGACTCAGCTGCTGACTGTCATCAAGCCCTTTTAAACGCGAAATGGCGGGTTGTACAAATAAGTAACAGGTCGCCATTACTGAAACCGGGTTACCCGGCAGGCCAAAGTAGGGTGTTTGATTGATTGAGCCAAAAGCCAGCGGTTTTCCAGGCTTCATTGCAATTTTCCAGAAGTTTACTTTTCCTGATTCCTGCAGAATTTCTGAAACATAATCAGCTTCACCGACCGAGGCGCCGCCAGAAGTAAGAATCATATCTGCTGAGTTTGCCGCATTCTCCAGTGTTTCTTTAATCAGCGTCTTGTCATCTGCGATAACACCTAAATCGAGCAGCTCAACATCCATTTTTTTTAGCATGCCATACAAGGTGTAACGATTACTGTCATAAATATCCCCGGCTTGCAGTGTCTGACCCAGGCTCTTTAACTCATCACCGGTAGAAAAAAAAGCAATTTTGGGTTTTCGGTAAGTTGTCACCTCACTCACACCGATGGAAGATAGCAAGCCGAGATCCGCCGGTGAAATTTGTTTACCGGCATGCAATACAACCGCGCCCTTTTCTATATCTTCTCCGGGGTGGCGTACATTCTGTGCCTTCAGGTGCTGATTGCTAATCCTGATCAGATCATCACTGCGCTGAGCATCTTCCTGCATGATTACGGTATCGCAGTCCTGCGGCATCATCGCACCCGTCATAATACGAACGCATTCATTAACAGAAACCTTTCCCTGGAAAGGTGTGCCAGCAAAAGCGGTGCCGACAACGGCCAATGTAATTGGCTCAGCGGATGCTAATATTTCACTATTGATAGCATAGCCATCCATGGCGGAGTTTCTGTGCGGCGGCACATTGATGTCTGAAATGACATTTTCTGCCAGTGTCTGTCCAAGCGCATCACGAATCATTTGTTTATCTGTGCTTTTGATCGGTTCGATCGCATTTTTTATCTGTTCGAGTGTTTGTTCAACCGTGAGTAGCGGTGTTTGATGTGCATTGTTAAAACAATCGTTGATGTTAGTCATTGTTTATCTCGTTAACTGTTGTCGTGTTGCAATAGTGCAGGATGAAATCTTTCACGGCGTTAATATTGTTGATATCAAGTACCGTCTTATCGGTTTTAAGGCAGGCAGCAAGACTATCTGTATCCAGATCTGAAACAATGGCTAAAGTACTTGCCTGGTTCATAATATGGCAGACATCATCATCTAGCTGTTGATGCCTGTCCTTTATCGCATGGCGGAAAAGAAACAGTTTATCGTGTGGCAGATTTTTATAACCCTCGACCAAAACAAGATCAACCAGCTCGGGTTTGATCAAAGCCAGTAATTCATTGATCTCGGTAGCGCCGGGTTCTGGCTTTTCAATCATTAATGCAATGCGTTTGTCAGATGCAAGCAGCACAGCTGCGGCACCGGATTGGCGCATTTTGTAACTGTCTTTGCCGGGTTTGTCGATATCGATCTGGTGATGCGCGTGTTTAATAACAGCAACGCGCAAGCCGCACTGTTTCAAAAGCGGTATCAGCTGAACGATTAGCTGTGTTTTACCGGTGCCGCTAAAAGCGGCAATGCCTAATACCGGTTTGGGGTAATTAATAGTCGACATTTTAATTCATATCTTCCGGTCGATTAAAATTCTTGAACGCGTCAGGCTGGTCTGAAAAATCAGCGATGACGGCATTGTGCTGCTCAATAAACTGCAATACTTTGTTGTGCTCATGCGCCAGCGCCTGCTGAAGCTTGGGTAAAAGACTGGTTTTATAAAGCCCAAATAAAGGCTGGTATCGTGTGCCGTCATCAGCAATGGCAATATTGGCGCTGGCATTATCATTCAGAGTGCTGGCTAAACGTTTAAACAGGTCTTTTGGCGGTGTAGGGCAGTCACAGGGTACAACCAGCAAATATTCGGCATCCGTGCAATGTTGCATCGCCGTCATAATACCGGACAGAGGGCCTTTAAAACCTTCAATCGAATCCGATAGCAGCTCAAAGTTTAGCTGCTGATACTGATCATGGTGTTGATTTGCATTAATGATGATGCGATCCACCTGGGTTTTCAGCGCATCTATTACATGCTCAATCAGGGCTTTGTTTTGCCACATCAGCCAGCCCTTATCGGCATAGTTCATGCGGCGTCCGCGACCACCTGCGAGTATCAGTGCTGTTGTATTGTGTCTGTCTGCTTTCATCTATTGCATCGGCTATCGAGTTGGCCTGCATTCTAACATTGATAAAGGCATTGATTAATTACGATTTTAAATCGCAAGTTTTACCGTTAAGATGAGGCCATGTCAAAACTCGATAAATTAAGCGTTTCTGAACAAGCCGTGATCGAACAGTTTCTGGATGCTTTGTGGATGGAGTCAGGCTTGAGCAAAAACACACTGGATGCCTATCGAAATGATCTGGCGGGTTTTAGCCTGTGCCTGCAAGCAAAAAACGCCGGTTTATTAGTGGCCGAAACCACTGATATTCAGGGTTTTTTATACACGGAGTTTAAAAGCGGCAAAAAAGGACGCAGTGCCGCCCGTCTGGTCTCCAGCTTAAAGCGCTTTTACCAGTACCAGATACGAGAAAGCCGGGTTACAGAAGACCCCAGTGCCCTGGTGGATATGCCAAAGCTGGATAAACCCTTGCCTAAAATTATCAGTGAATCACAGGTTAATGATTTACTCACAGCGCCGGATAAGAGCCAGGCATTGGGTCTGCGAGATTTTGCGATGATGGAAACGCTATACGCGACCGGATTAAGGGTCAGTGAACTGGTTAATTTGCAAATCTCACAAATGAGCATCGATCCCGGTGTGGTGCGCATTATAGGCAAGGGTGGCAAAGAACGGCTGGTGCCATTAGGAGAGCCGGCTATTGATGCGATAGAGGAATACCTGAGCCTTTCCAGACCCGAGTTGATGCAAGGCCATGGCCTCAGTAATGCGGTTTTTGTCACGCGTCGCGGTGCAGCGATGACACGCCAGGCATTCTGGTATTTAATTAAACGCTATGCAAAAGTGGTTGGCATAGAAGAAAGCATCATGTCACCGCATACCTTAAGGCATGCTTTTGCCAGTCATTTGCTAAATCATGGCGCTGATATACGCGTCGTGCAAATGTTACTCGGTCACAGCGACATATCAACCACACAAATTTACACGCATATTGCAGACCAGCGGCTTAAAAATCTGTATCATGCACATCATCCGCGGGCATGAACTCCTCAGGTGCTGACTTGTCCAACTTAATATTTAATAAAGTAAGCAGAGAAATAATGAAAAACACCCTCAAAGCCATATTAATCACCGTCTTTATGTTTGTTAATGGGCAAGCCCAGGCAGCTGAAGACCAGCAAGCCAATTTACGAATGATGATTTCTAAAACATTTCCTGGTATTGAAATCAGTAAATTTAAACAGACCGTGATACCCGGCATGCTTGAATTTACGATGGGTGCCAAGGTGTTATACGTGACAAAAGATGGCCGGCACCTGTTTCAGGGCAATATTTATGACCTGGTCAGCCAGCAGAACCTTACCGAAGAATCAGAAAAAACAGTAAGAAAAACAGCGCTTGATGATTTTGGTGAAAAAAATACCCTGGTTTACAAAGCAAAAAATGAAAAGCACTTCATCACCGTATTCACGGATATCGATTGCCCCTATTGCCGCAAGTTACATGAAGAAGTGGCACAATATACCAGCAACAACGTCAGTGTGCGTTACCTGTTTTTGCCCTTTAAAGGCAAAAAAAGTTTAGAAAAATCTGTTAGCGTCTGGTGTTCAAAAAACCCAACAAAAGCCATGACGGATGCAAAAGAAGGCCGTCAGATAACAACAGCAACTTGTGATAATCCAATAGAAAAGCATATGCAGCTAGGCCGTGAGTTTGGCATCCGCGGTACCCCGGCGATTGTTATGGATAATGGTGAGATGATTCCCGGCTACCGTCCGGCAAAAGATGTTCTAAAGATATTAAATCAATAAAATCAGCAAAGGCGGGAAAGGATTCCCGTTGATTTTTTAAGTTTAAAAGAAAACATCCGCCGGCAGTTTTTTACTCTCGTTAAAGCGTAACATCATTTTCCGCACTATTGCTTCATCAATCTCATCGCATAAAAAGCCTTTTGCATTCTTTATAAATGTGTTTTAAAAATTTTCGGTTTTGGCCAGATAGTAATGAATAATGCCATTTAAACAATCGGCGTAAGATTTATTCTCACGGTGATGCATTTATTGTATAGGTTATTTGTGAGCAGATAATAAATTGCCTGCTACCGATACATCGGCACATATAATAAAATGTCCTCATGTTGACCCATTTGCAGTCTGTTGTATCAGTATTTGAAATGATTAGCCGTCAATTTATCAAAATATGCTAAAAATTTTGCTCAAACAACAAATGAAATCGTATAAATCGTCGAAAGCGCTATTGGCTTTTTATTAATGCTGTTGTGGTGAATTATAAATGCTGTGATTATAACCACTGCATGAGTCCGGTTGTTTGCTGAGGTTAATTCTGTTGATTGACGCAATTGTGCAGACTATTAATAAGGGGCGGATTTCATACCAAAATTCACTTGCGTAAATTATGCCCATCAATGAGTATTGATTTGATATTTTGTAAGTAGGGATTACCGTTGAAAATTGTTGTTATTGATGATGAATCTAGTATTAGAAGCGTTATCCGTGAATTATTAGAAATAAATGGGCACGACATTTTCGAAGCGGACAACGGAAACGCTGGTCTGGAACTGATTCGTGCCACGCTGCCTGATCTCATTTTATGTGACATCAACATGCCTGAAATGAACGGTGATGAATTATTTGATACCTTGAGGGCATCAGAATCTGAACTGAATATTATTCCTTTTATATTCATAAGTGGTGATGTCACTACGAATGAACTGATCAAAAGACTTAATAAAGGAGCCGATAACTGCTTTGAAAAGCCCTTTAATTTGAGCCTTTTAGCCGCACATGTTAACTCTCACCAGTCAAGAGTGAGTCGTGTTTCGGCCTATATCAATGACAAACTTGATATTATTGCAGATTCACTGCCCGCTACAATCGAGCATGACTTCTCGTCTTATACATCGTTAACACTTAATACCAGCGGTTATGTCAGTGCGATTGTTTCTGCAATGCATGATTACCAGACGGCAGAAGCCGGCCAGCCATCACCTGAAAACGGCTCTGATATTGCCGGCATCGGTGCAAGTCAAAGCGGTTCTGATCAGTACACCGTGTCGACCGAGATAAGTTATATTCAATATTGCCTAGACCGCTTTAATGACAGAAGAAAGCTGGTGAGATCGGCCAATGGTGAGGACTTGAGCTGGACGCTTATTTTTATTGTGGTGCATGCACAGTTACAAGCGGCAAAAATATACGTATCGGATCTCTATGTCAGCATCCCCTCGGCTAAATCAACAATTAACGCACGAATAAGTAGCTTAATAGATGATGATGTTTTGGCAAAAGTGGGTGATTCAACAGATGGTCGCCGGCAGCAGATTTTATTAACCGAGCGTTTCAGCAGCGAGTTGATGGTGCATATTGACAGCAGTATCAAACGCATAAAAAAACTCGTCTGTTAAGCTTTTTATAATTTCGTATATCAAGCCTTTAGTAAAATCAAAATCAATTTAATGGCTTAGTCGAAGCCTTGCTCAATAGATCAGGTTGCGATTAAAGCTGGCGATAAAACTTCAGCTCATTCAAACTCAAACACTTCATTGCAATGGGTGAATAACAGCATTGGCCGGATCGTGTGAGCGGGCCATATCTTTTGCAAGCCCTGTTTATAAAACTGCATTTGTTTTTTATATTCTTCAGCCAGGGCTGAAATATTGTCACTGCTAACGTTCTGATGTGTTTTGTAGTCGATCAGGTAAACGATATCATTATTAATAATGACTCTGTCGATCACGCCGTGTATGTCTTTTTTTCCGGCTGTGTAATGAATGGGTAATTCGTTAAACGATTGCTGATAATGCGCATTGTTAAATAAATAATCAAAAGCCGGTTCGGCAATGACCTGCCTGGCTTCATCCAGGCAGGCCTGGTATTGTTCTTTAGCAAGTATGTGACCGGACTCGATGGTCAACTGTAAAAGTACCTGGCTGTCGCTGATGGCGTTTGTACCACTCAATAGCTCCAGTGCACGGTGGATCATGGTGCCGCGGGTCATGTGGTCAACATCGGCCGCGGCTGGCGCTGAGCTTTGCTCTGTCTCACTAGGTCTGAGCGTTTCGCTTTCTTCTTTTTCAAAAATAATCTGTGATAACTCAGGCGCAACCGTGATCGGCTGAACAGCAGCGGTGGCCTGTTTTGCAGATTCGCCGGAATACTCTAAATCACCGCAGATATATTTAAGACCATCTTCGGCCGTGTCGCTGTGTGTGAGCCGTTGCATGCCTTGTTCAATTAAATGATACCAGCTTGGCAGCTCACTTTTGGTTGCCCGGTTTGGCGCACTGGCGCTGATAAATAAAAATTGTTTGGCGCGTGTCAGGGCGACGTACAATAGATTCAAGGTTTCACGGTTTTGAAAGGCCGCAGCCTTATCCACGTATTTTTTACTGATGCTGTCCCAGTCGGTCTTAACGCCCATCAAATGAAAAGAATCAGGTCGTTCACTGCTGGTTGGCCAGTCGACCATGGTTTTGTGAGCCAGCTTTGGGCTGCTCTGGCTGGCGCTGTCAGCCAGAAACACAACCGCCGCTTCAAGTCCTTTGGAGGCGTGAATTGTCATAATGTTAACGCGCGGCATGCCACTACTGGCGGCGGCTTCGTCGGGTGCTTCAGTGGCCAGTTTTTTTAAACTGCGCAGCTTATTGAGAAAATGCGTGACGCTGGGGTAACGGCCGCTGTCTATATCCAGTGCCAGCTCGAGAAAACTTAACAAGTTGGCCTTGATCTGCGCCTGAGCGGACTCGACAGTCGCCGCCTGATAACGGTTGAGTAAATTACTGTCGTAAAAAATAATATCGAGTAAATCATGAACCGGCATGCGGTCAGTAATGCTGCGCCATTTTTCGATAAAGAATGCCGCCCTGGCAATCGGCTGATCGGCATCCAGCGTGGTGGCCAGTAGCTGCATTTTCTTAAACCAGCGCTGGTGTTCTGTCACAGAAACCAGTGCCAGTAAATCCTCATCGCTGGCATTAAAAATCGGTGACCTAAGGACTTGCGCCAGCGCGATATCATTATGCGGTGAGACCAGCACCTCGAGCAACATTTCGAGGTCGTTAATCTCAAGGCAGTTAAGCAAGCTGTAACGGTTTGCAGAGGTAAAAGGAATCTGGTGCTGTCGCAATGTCTGTTCGATTTGACGAACGTGCGTCCGGTTTTTTAATAAAATGTAAATGTCATCATATTGAACCGCGACCTGAGCATTGTCTTTAGTGATTAATAATCCCTGATCAACAATCTCATTAATGCGGCACGCAATCCATTCTGCTTCATGGCTGTATTGCAGGCTTTCAGTGCTGAGGCGGGCTTCGGCTAACGGGTTACGGAAATAAACCGGTTCAGGCTGTTCATTCTTATCAGCGGCCGGGAAAATGGTTTTAAGAAATATTTGACCCGCGAGTGCGGTTTTATGTGTGCCATGTTGCGGAAAGTCAGCGAGCAAATCACCCTGTTCCGGTTTGAAGATTGCATTGACCAAATCAATCACCGCCGGAGAAGAGCGCCATGATTTATTCAATGGCCACTGGCGGGCACCCATCTGATGATGCAGCCAGTCAGAGACATGAGCCTGTAATTCAGGGTTGGCACGCCTGAAGCCGTAGATCGATTGTTTTTCATCACCGACAATAAAAATAGAACGCTGTCGTTCGACATCACCGGAGGCCAGTTCCTCGAGCAGTGGTTTTAGCAAATACCATTGCGTCGGGTTGGTATCCTGAAATTCATCGATCAGCAAATGATTGATGCGCTGGTCAAGTTTGAACTGCACCCACTCGGCATTTTCAGAATGTTTTAAAAGCTGGTAGGTGCGCCATTCCAGATCAGTGAAATCGAGCTTGTGCAGTTGAGACTTTAATTGTTGAAAGATCGCCAGTAACCGAGCGCCGGCAATAAACCAGGCACTATTGCGTTTAAGCGTTTCAATCCGTGCGAACTGGTCTTTAACTTCAAGCAGTTGTTCGGCAATTTCAAAATGCAGTCGCAGGTAGTCGTCTGAGCCTTGTGCACCGAGAATCTTTTCACTCTTTTTTGTCGCTTTGCGTTTTTGTATCGAGTTATCTTTATTCAAAAAGGCAGGTAACAGCAGTGCAAATGCATTTGCTGTGTCGTTGCTCTGCTGCAAGGCTAAAGCGATGTTTTCTGCATGAAGCATTTGTTTGTCAGTGGCGATCTGCAGATGAAGCTCGCGAAACTGCGTTAGCTTCTGCGGCAAACTGCGGCTGAATAATGCCTGTGACGGGTTTGTGGTGTTATCCAGAGCTAAAATATCAGACAGGTTTTGAATCGCAAACTCAACAGGCTGCTGTTGTCGTTCTGTAAACGCCCACCAGTCACTGCGGTGATCAATAAAGGATTTAAGTGCGGTTTGCGTGCTGTGAATGGACTGGCAATGCTGCAATAAAATGCCCAGGTTGGTTGCCAGCTCGCCATCAGGTGTGATCGTCGCCTCGTTATAGAGCTGCTGGATCGACTGTTCGATCAGCAGTTCAGTGTTCTCCACCAGCTCAAAATCCGGTGGCAAGTTGGCCTCTAGCGGAAAACGCGAGAGAATATCCTGACAAAATGAGTGAAAGGTCATGGTGCGCACAGGAAAATCATGAAACAGGCATTGCTCGTAGAGCTGGCGGGCCTTGTCAATGGTCGGCTGATGGCTGTCTTCGCCTAAGGCTTGTAACAGTGTGACGATTGTTTCATCATCGGCCAGCGCCAGTTCACGCAGCCGTTCGGTCAAACGTGCCTGCATTTCACCGGCGGCCTTGCGGGTGAAGGTGAGCGCGAGAATACTGGCCGGTTCAGCGCCGTGTAACAGTATTCTGAGCATGCGGCTAACCAGTAACCAGGTTTTACCACTGCCGGCGGAAGCTGTTACAGTGGCGCTAATATAGGGGGATGCGGCTTCAAGACTCATCTGCATAGCATAAAGTCAGATAACAAATGAGTAAACCGGCATTTAGACAATATAAATGCCAGCTGGAGAAAAACAGCTTGGCACTATAAACTGTCGCAGGTATATTGCATGCAGTTTATCCTAGATATTAGTTTTCACCTTTTGGCCAACTTTAGAAATTCGGTAATAATAAATGAGCGATTATGATGCTTCCTCGATAGAGGTGCTATCAGGACTGGACCCGGTTAAAAAACGTCCGGGTATGTACACAGATACAACCCGCCCCAATCACCTGGCGCAAGAAGTCATCGATAACAGCGTCGATGAAGCGGTGGCGGGCCACGCATCGCGCATTCAGGTGACAGTATTCAAAGACGGCTCACTCGAAGTACAGGATGATGGCCGCGGCATGCCGGTGGATATGCACCCGGAAGAAGGCATCTCCGGTGTTGAGCTGGTGCTCACACGATTACACGCCGGCGGAAAATTTTCGAATAAAAATTACCAGTTTTCCGGCGGCTTGCACGGCGTCGGTATTTCGGTAGTCAATGCCTTATCGAAAAAAGTTGAGGTCGAAATTAATCGTGGCGGCGTGGTCTCGGCCATCAGCTTTGCCAACGGCGATAAATGCACAGAGCTGACAGAGGTCGGCAAGGTTGCCAAAAAGAACACCGGCACACGTTTAAGGTTCTGGCCAGATGCGAGTTATTTTGATTCTGCCAAGTTTTCAATTCGCCAGCTAAAGCATGTACTGCGGGCCAAGGCCGTGTTATGCCCGGGTTTAACCGTTGATTTTCAAGACGAAGCCAGTGGTGAAACAGAAAGCTGGTATTACGAGACCGGGCTTGAAGATTATTTAGCGCAATCGTTAACCGGCCGTGAATGCCTGCCGGCTGAACCGTTTGTGGGTGCGTTCAGTAGTGAACACGAAGCCGTAGAGTGGGCATTGTTCTGGCTGCCAGAAGGCGGCGAAGGCGTGACCGAAAGTTACGTTAACCTGATACCGACCGCGCAAGGAGGCACACACGTTAATGGTTTGCGCAGCGGTTTAACCGATGCGGTGCGTGAGTTTTGTGAGTTTCGTAATCTGGTACCCCGTGGCGTTAAGATCAGCCCGGAAGATGTCTGGGATAAAGTCAGCTACGTTTTATCAATCAAACATGAAGACCCGCAGTTTTCAGGGCAAACTAAAGAGCGCCTGTCTTCGCGTGAATGTGCGCCGTTTGTTTCTGGCGTGGTTAAAGATGCTTTCAGTTTGTGGTTAAACCAGCACACAGAAGATGCCGAGCGCATTGCTATGCTGGCTATCGAGAGTGCACAGAGCCGACAAAAAGCCGGTAAAAAAGTCGCGCGGAAAAAAGTCTCGGCGGGTCCGGCGTTGCCGGGCAAGTTAGCTGACTGCAGTTCTAGCGATTTGGCCCGCGCCGAATTATTTCTGGTAGAGGGTGACTCTGCCGGCGGTTCAGCCAAGCAAGCGCGCGACAGAACCTTTCAGGCAATCATGCCGCTGCGTGGAAAAATATTAAACACCTGGGAGGTGGAGTCAGATCAGGTACTGGCTTCGCAGGAAGTGCATGACATCTCTATCGCGCTGGGCGTAGAGCCAGGCTCAACCGATATTAAAGACTTGCGATACGGCAAGGTATGTATTCTGGCCGATGCCGATTCAGACGGCTACCACATTGCTACCTTATTATGTGCTTTATTTCTGCGTCACTTCAGAACACTGGTTGAAGCGGGGCATATTTATGTGGCGATGCCACCGTTATTTCGTATCGATGTTGGCAAAGAGGTGTTCTATGCGCTCGATGAAGCAGAAAGACAAGGTGTGCTGGATCGTATCGATGCTGAAAAAATGAAAGGCAAAATCCAGGTCACACGTTTTAAAGGTCTGGGTGAAATGAACCCGATGCAATTGCGCGAGACCTCGATTGCGCCGGATACAAGACGACTGGTACAGCTGCAAATACAGCCCGGTGACAACACCCATGAGTTGATGGATATGTTGCTGGCAAAAAAACGCGCCTCAGATCGCAAGGCCTGGTTAGAGTCGACGGGTAACCTGGCGGAAATTTAAATCAGCGGTATTAACGTTATTACCTGCAATATTGATTGAATAAAATTTAAGAAAACATTATGACAACAGAAAACGAAATGAATTACGAAGGCGTCGAGCAGCAAGCCTTAGCGGCCTTCGCAGAAAAAGCTTACCTCGATTATTCGATGTACGTCATTCTTGACCGCGCCTTACCCTTTGTTGGCGACGGTTTAAAACCGGTACAGCGCCGAATCATTTACGCCATGTCTGAGCTGGGTTTAAAAGCCACAGCAAAACATAAAAAGTCAGCGCGTACCGTCGGTGATGTGCTGGGTAAATTCCACCCGCATGGTGACTCGGCCTGCTACGAGGCCATGGTATTAATGGCGCAGCCGTTTTCGTATCGTTACCCACTGGTAGATGGCCAGGGTAACTGGGGCTCGCCAGATGACCCTAAATCGTTTGCCGCGATGCGATACACCGAATCGCGTTTATCACCTTACGCACAAGTCATGCTCGATGAAGTCAGCCAGGGCACGGTTGACTGGGTGCCTAATTTTGATGGCACCCTCGATGAACCCAAATCGCTACCGGCTCGCCTGCCCAATGTTTTATTAAATGGCGGCATGGGCATCGCCGTGGGCATGGCAACCGATATCCCGCCACACAACTTACGTGAGCTGGCAACAGCGTGTATCCGCTTGCTGGAAAGCAGCCGCACCAGCATCGATGAACTTTGCGAACATGTAAAAGGCCCGGATTACCCAACCGATGCCGAAATTATTACACCGGCCGCTGAAATTCGTGCGATGTATGAAAAAGGCCACGGCAGCATTCGTATGCGAGCGGTGTATGAAAAAGAAAACGGTGATATCGTCATCACGGCGCTGCCGCATCAGGTCTCGGGTAACAAAATTCTGGAACAGATCGCCCAGCAAATGGTAGCCAAAAAACTGCCGCTGGTTGAAGACCTGCGTGACGAATCCGATCATGAACACCCGACCCGTTTGGTCATCGTGCCGCGTTCAAACCGTGTCGATAGCGAACAGTTAATGGCGCACCTGTTTGCCACCACTGATCTGGAGCGTACCTACCGCGTCAATATGAACGTCATCGGTATCGATGGCCGGCCCGGTGTTAAAAACCTGAAAATGATGCTGCAGGAATGGCTGACATACAGAAGAACCACGGTCACCCGTCGTTTGCAGTGGCGTTTAGAAAAAGTAAACAAACGCCTGCATATCCTCGATGCAATGTTAATTGCGTTTTTGAATATCGATGAAGTCATCGCCATCATTCGCGAAAACGATAAACCAAAACCCGTATTAATGGAACGTTTTGGCATCAGCGATATTCAGGCAGAAGCCATTCTTGATTTAAAACTAAGAAACCTCGCCAAACTTGAAGAAATGAAAATCAAGGGTGAGCAGAAAGAGTTAAAAGCCGAACGCGCTTCATTAGAAAAAACATTGTCATCTGATAGCCGCATGAAAACACTGATCAAAAAAGAAATCATGGCCGATGCAAAAGAGTACGGTGATAAACGCCGTTCACCGATTGTGTCACGCGGCGCTGCACAAGCGCTGGATGAGTCTGCACTGATTCCAAGTGAGCCGGTGACCATTGTTATTTCAGAAAAAGGCTGGGTGCGCGCTGCTAAAGGCCATGATATCGACCCGACCACATTAAGTTACAAAGCCGGTGATGCTTATTTATCATCAGCCACGGGCAAGTCAAATCAGCAGGCTATTTTTCTCGACTCAAGCGGCCGAACCTACATGCTGGCCGCGCATTCGCTGCCCTCGGCAAGAGGTCAGGGCGAGCCATTAACCGGGCGCTTTAACCCGCCGAGCGGCGCGACTTTTGTCGCCGTGATGATGGGCGATCTAAAAGACGAGTATTTAATGTGCAGCAATTTTGGTTATGGTTTTGTCAATACCATTGAAGATATGCAAACCCGTAACAAAGCCGGTAAAGTGGTGTTAAAACCAGCCACAGGCGCGCAAGTGCTGCCACCGGTTGCGGTTCGCAACATTGACGAAGACTGGATAGTCGCCGTCAGTTCAGAAGGTTACATGCTGGTAACACCTTTGGTCGAGCTGCCGAAAATGGCGCGCGGAAAAGGCAACAAAATAATTAATATTCCTTCTGCCAAATTAAAAGACGGCAGTGAACATGTGGTGGCAATAGATCTGTTGCAAGACGGAGAAAAGATGACACTCGATACCGGTATGAAAACAAAAACACTATCAGCAGCAGAAGTCGACGAGTTTGCCGGTGAACGCGGCAAGCGCGGTTTAAAGTTGCCAAGGTTGTATCAGAAACTTAAATCGATTGAGGTTCATAAAAAGGCATAGTTTTTTTTGTAGGCTGGGGTGAGTGTGTTGTGCGAACCCCAGCTATTTAAGATCAAAATCAAAAGCGTCGGTTCCCGCACCGACAGGCGTGTTCATTTTCTTTACTCGTATAAAGAAAACGAAGCAAAATAAATGCGCCGGTACGAGTTATACACATAGGTAACACATTAGTCCAAAGACATAGGTTACAAACGAGTAACCTATAAGCATCAACGAGAGGAGATGCTTATGTCGTGGAAAGAGGTGAACCCTATGCAACAGAAA
>JAOUKT010000033.1 GCA_029882395.1 Gammaproteobacteria bacterium | reverse complement strand
CCTTCATTGCAAGCCAGCCATAGCAATACTTTTTTGCCGTCAGCGGCATAAATATTAATGTCTACGTCTATATCTTCAGTAACGTGCAAACTGACGACTTCGTTTGTGGCAGCAGCGAGTGCATGGCCAGCCGGGACAAGAGACAAGATTGAGGTTAAAAAAATCAGTCTGCTTGCATAGCATAAAAGTCGCTTAGTAATAGCTAAATGTTTTGAAAGATCAGGCTCAGGCATCGTTCGCTCCCTCTTGCTTTAGATTGTCTCTCAGCTGCAAGTACTAAGCGTATGCTGCTCCAGGCATAATGTCTGCGCAGATTTGTAAGGTTTATAATGTAAAACATAACCACATCAAGTTAACGATAATGCGTTTGTCATTAACTCTGCATAAAGGGCGGCGTTGTTTTGCATGGCAATTATTTTATCTGCGTATTTAGCTCTTTATAACATTTCTATAACCCAGCGAGCCACGCTGCCTGATGCATGCGCACACTTCATGCCCCGGTCTTTATCAAACTGTGAATATTCATTTGCATCCCACATATTATAGGTTTTACCGGTGAATGTTTTCTGCAGTTGCTGGCATGTGACGCCATCAAATTCCTGGCGAAATTTTTCAACCAGTTGACGGGCTTTACTAAAGTTGTTGATGTACTTTCCTTTGTGCATTTTATCCCGGTCACGGCCTCTCTTGGCACTCAGCGCCATAAGCCCGCCAACAAGCGCGCCGCATGTTCCTTCTCCCATCAGGCCGCCGCCACCGGATAAACCGTGGCTGGCCTTAATTGTCTGGTCTTCTATCAGGCCGACAGCTTCCTGCACGGCGGTCAATACACATTGCGGGCAGGCGCCATAGTCTAACTCATAACAGACGGCGGCTTCATATGCGTCATCGGCAAGTTTACTGATGTTTAAATTATGCATGTTATGCTCTCCTTGCTGTAGCAGCACCTAAACATTAGCAGTCGCTAATATTACTTATATTGATATAAGACAATATTATTGAAAACAATATAGATAGCAGTAATGAAAACTAGCAATCATTAATACTGGAAGTAATTGACCGCGTTGCGCTGATTTTTTACAGGTGATAATAAACGCTGATTGCAGGCTTGCTGATTGTCTTAAGTTGGCAAAAGAAAAATATGTTCAACGTGTTTTATATAAAGGCAAACTAACGTAGTCACAGGTCTGCGCATAAGCTATGTCATTGTGGTTGATAATACGATTCTGTAATCAGCGGGTATGAAAAAGACAATGCACGAATGAAAAAAACTGAGACAAAGTAAAAGCGAGATAGTAATGACAGGCGCTATTGAAATCGAAAAAGCTGATAGTTGAGGCCTGCAACAGACAGGAAAATAAAGCAGACAGGTGTGGCCGACTTGGCACTGACTATAAATAAAATAATCATTACATCAATAGCCCCGTGCAACGAGTTTAAAAAATGGCCAATCTCACCCATTTGGGTGATGTCTGGCTCTGTCTACAGGGTTATGATGGCGTGTTGTCAATAGCATAAAATTAAAGTATTGTCATAGCTTGTCTTTGACAGGCGCGACGCTTGTATTTTTTAAAGACCCAATAGCTGATTAAATGCACGGGCAGAGGCCGTCCGTGCTGAAGAATAATGTAGAAGAAGGGGAAACCTGTGTTATCGCGATTTCTGATAATCTGTACAGTTTTGTTAACCGGTGCCTGTGGCACGCAATATGTCATAGAGTCTGATCCACCGGGGGCTCAGGTGTTCCGGGGTAGCAGTTATAATGACTTAAAATATTTCGCCACAACCCCTTATATAGATAGCTCTGCCACGCCAAGAAAGTGGACAGGTACTTTTATTCAGTTACGTAAAGAAGGCTATTTGCCCACCGAGGTTACCCGGCTTAATCTGGGAGTAGCAGAAGTGCATGATGTAAATCTGCGTTATTCGCTGGAGACAGACATACTGGTTGAGCTGGTAGAAATCGAAAAAAGTGATGATTTAGAAGCTTATTATAGTTTCCTGGACAAGTACCCGGGTAACCAATATACCGCGAGAATGTTTGATCGCATGTTTGAACTGGTTAAGGCCAGCGCGGATATTAAAGCCCATGATCGGCTATTGCAGCACTTTAATGCTAAGAGTAATCGAATTTACCAGAGCATTTATCGTTTATACAGTGCACAGAAGCATACTCTGTCAGAGTATTTTGATTTTATATCTCGTTACCCGGGTATTTTATCCGAGCTTCCGGCATTATTTAAGCGCCTGATATCAATGATAGATCGCAGCCATAATCCGTTAAAACAATATTACGGGCTACTGGCTCAACATGCTTTTGTGGCAAATGATCAGCCTGAAGTGTTTAAAACAATGGTCGGTTTAATGCTTGCGGGTGCTGGTGATAGTGATGGCCAGTTAAGAAAGTTATTGTCTCAGTACCCGGCATCTATGCGGTATATGCCGGCCCGTATTCGTCTGGCCGATATCGGACCGGAAGGCATGAAGGTTTACCAGGCGATAGATTATATTAAAAAGGGCATGAGCCCGGCTATTCTTCGCCAAAAAATATTGAACTCAGGCGTGGCATACAAGGAATTCAGTTTTGAAGAAATTACTGAGTTAAACAAAATAGGTTTGCCGCAGGATGTTATCGCTGCAATGCTGGAAGTGACCTCAAGGATAGAGCGTGAAGCAGGCGAGCGACGCAGGCAAGAACAGCAAAACCTGGCGAGACAGCGCGAACGCCAGGTAGAAAGAGAGCAGCACGCGCAGCGTCAACAGCAGAGTCAGCAACAGGCGCAAGCTGAAGAAAAAAGCGTACCCGCTGAATGCCTTAAGTTAGTGGCGGCGATCAAAGTGTGTGATCAGGCCGGTGGTTTTCTTGCAATGGGATGTAAGGCTATTGCAAACTCCAAGTTTGATTGCCCAATACCTGTAGCAGAGCTGATGTAACGTAGTTAGTTTAATAATATTTGATTTAGGTAAAAAATAATGTTGTATAAAAGTAAAAATTATTTTTTTATTCTTATTGCACTATGCGTGATTAACACAGCGGCAATAGCAGAAGATCTTTTCGTTGAAGACAGAAGCTTTGGTTATATGAGCCTGCGGCTCGGGACATTTATTCAGAACGTGAATGGCTCAGAAGTTTTAAATAACAGTCTGGAGTCTGAATACGGTATTAAACCCTTCAGGTCATCGGGGCTGAGCGCGCGAGTTGGCTTTGGTATAGTGGATGTTGTCGACCCAAATTACCCGTCTGCTTATACTGACGGCGAGCTTATTTTCTACTATGGGCTTGGTTATTCCTATCTAATCGGCAATCCAAATAACGGCCGCTGGTACCTGCAATATAATTATGATCTTTATCCTGATGGTGGTTATACCACAACCTGCTATTACATTTGCGGAACCAAGACAAGCTATGGTCTCGGTTATGTGGGCACGACCTGGCATTTGTTATATGAGCTGGAAGAGGTGGAGAATAACACCCATGGCAGAAGCGGTTTTTCTTTTACACTGACTTCGGGTGGCTGGTATTATAAATCATCTACCCTGGGCAAAGATACGATCAGTTCTTTTGGTTTTTTGCTGAATTACTAATTTACGCTGCATGAATAATAAATCTAAATAACATTAATGCACATGAAAAACCTGATCCTTTGAGGTAGCCGTGTGTTATTGGAACGATTGATAGCGGAGACATATGCCTGACGATATAGCTAAAGCCGTAATGATTCTAATCTGGTTGTTAACGGGCACTATTATTTTTGGCTGGATACTAATGCAATACGCGGTTGTCTACTGCTTTGTTTTTGCACTGGTATTTTTTGCTTTGCCCGTTTATTTATTTAAAAGAAAGCGTAATAGCTAGAGTCCGCTATATGTCAGCCGGGGCTGTTTTTAATGCCGCGAAGAAGGTCTAGTTTTTTCCGGCGTATATTACTTTAATCATCTGCTGCTCATAATCGAGGCTGGCTAACGGGTTTGATAAAAACACCTGCCGGTATGCCAGTAACTCATCGATATAAAAGTGAGGCACATGGGCCTCGTAGAGCAGGATGTCTTCAATCTCTTTGTCTGATGCAAATTCATTAGTAGACAGCTGATCCTGAATGAACAATATCTGATCGTAAGTTAAAGACATAGGCAAAGCGGTTAGAGCGGGTGAAAAAAATCTATTTTAAAGCGTATGTGCAGCAAATGTAAGAAAATATTACTGCTGCAGCTAGCAGCTAAGGTATCAGTGTCTTGCAGTGTACGAGATATGTCGTGCCGCAGCGGCTTTAAAGCCGGCGGATTAGCTGACGGCTTTAAAGACCTGGTGGCCAGTTAACGGCTAATATGCCGGCATTCGTAGAGGTGCCGGCTTCTTTCACCACGGATTCTGAAATCAGGTTCTGTTAGCGTGCCGAAATTGACCCGGCTGCGTACCAGTCGCACCAGTACGATATCGGGTTTGATGACTTTAGCGTTAGCAGACCAGTTGATTCTTAGCTGTATCGGCCGCAGATTTTTGGGCAGGCTTATATCGCCTAATACAGATTCAAGCGAAAGATGGGCTGTCTGATTGGCTTCAATAATGTTATCAGGTCCGAGTACATCATTATTAAAAACTGGCCGTCCAGACTTAGGTCAGGCAGTAATAACAACGCGGCGGATAAAACAGTAAACAGTGTTTTTGAAAAGAAATGAGATGTGTTCATTGTACCCCTCCATGAGATTTCATTAATCAATGCAACGCGCTAAGTAGAATAATTTATGATGCGGCTGGCGACAAAATATTTTAATTTGAGCTGAAAAATAAGATGCAATAACGCGGCGTTAAATGCCGGGATTTGATATATTTTATAAAACTAACGGATTTGTTTGAAAGTCAAAAGGAGTCGGCTATGAATTCACAAATTTCGCAATCGTCTAAAACATTGATTTTAATTATTTTTTGTATTGTTGTCTCTTCCTGTGCAGCTGGCAGTGAGCCGTTTTCAGCTGATGAGCAGGCCGGTTTTTTGTATGGATTGTGGCATGGTGTCATATCATTTATCAGCATAATCATTCATATATTTAATGACACAGTGATGGTCTATGAGCGTAATAACAGCGGCGGCTGGTATGATCTTGGCTTCCTGATCGGGGTCACAAGTGTATGGGGTAGCGGCTGTCATTTTAGCTGTAAATCGGCTGCTGATAAAAAACACGATCAGGAATGGCATGAGATCGGTGAAAAAGTTGAAAAGAAAGTCATGCGCAAGCTAAAAGACTGGGCGGAAGATGATGAGGCCACGTTGGCAAGTGATGAAGAGTGGAAAGAAATCAGTGCCAAGGTGGAAAGCAAATTAAAACGAAAAATAAGGCAGTGGGCAGAGAAAGAATGAGACTAGTTCAGGTTTCTGGCTTGAGTTAAGCGTGCCTGAAAAAGAGGCTCAGTCAAACGCTTGTAAACATCAGCTCAGCTGCTGTGCATTTGAAAAGCCGCTAACGTAAATGCTGCTGCAGTGGAGACTGATATGTTTTAATTTCGGCTTAAATAACTATGCGGAATCTATAAAATAGGACAGCGGCAGGCTAAAGATGAGTGAAATCGCGTTGCTGAAATTTAACGGCTGCTAATTTTAAACTGACCGCTTGTATTGATAATGAGACAAATGAGCATCGATTACCAAATGCCTGCTAGATAATTGGTGTCATGCTATATATAATGCAAGCAGGCAGTGCTGCCGCAAAATGATAATAATTTTAAATATGGAGTAAGTTATGAAGAAGATATGTTTTATGTTGATCGCGTCGCTATTTTCGTTGCAGGCAATCGCTGCGAGCAACGGCGGTAAAAAGCTGGTTGATTTTGACAAGCTTTATGTCGGAGCTGGCCTGGGTATAAATAGTCTGTCGGGTTATGATGGGGCGACAGGTTACCAGTTTTTTGCAGGCGCGCCGCTTAACATCGACGCGGCCGGTTTTAACTGGTCTGTAGAAGCCGGTTATATGGACAGCGGCAGTTTCAAACAGTCAGTAACTATCCCTGGTTTTGGTACATTTAGCAGTACTGCGAAAGCTACAGGGTTGTGGGCGACGGCGGTTGTTGATAAACCCATCAGTGACACGCTTGATTTCGTTGGCCGTGCCGGTTTAGATATTGGTGATGACGATGGCATTATGTTCGGTGCGGGCGTTGCTTATAGTTTGAACCCGCGTTCGGATATTCGTTTTGAATACGTGATACGATCAGATGTGACGTCTATGCAGGCAAACTTTGTATACCTGTTAAAATAATAAATAGTGCTACAAATGATTTAAAAAAACCTGCCCTGGCAGGTTTTTTTTGCAGTGTGATTTGGGCAAGCTATCGATAAAAAAAATCAAGCCGGCAGCCTGTTTCATCTGTGCACCGGGAAAAGTGCTATTGGTTGAGCCCTGCCAGTCAGCCGGTGGCATGGAAGATTGACGGCTCTGAGTTGTATAATAACGACATTAGTGATCTAAACAATGAGCGATGCGGTGATGCGGGCGAATCAAAAAGTGAGCTGTGATAATTGTGATGCCTGTTGCTGTCGGCTCGAGGTGATATTGATTTCTGATACCGGTGTGCCCGGGCATTTTATCAAGATCGATCAGTGGGGCGGTAGTACCATGCGCCGACTTGATGATGGCTGGTGCGCGGCTTTGAACAGAAATAATATGAAATGTACGATCTATGAAAACCGCCCGCTGGTGTGTCGTGAATATGTCATGGGTGATTATGAATGCATTGTTGAACGCAATGAAAACATGGCGCTGAAATAATTAAAGCAGCCTTGCATAAGACCTGTTATTTAGAGACAAAAGCGAGCCTGAGCCTGGCCCGGTTGTTTTTTAAAGCATGTGTTTAAAGGCGGCTAATATTTAGCCGCTTATCATAACGCAGTAGTTGTATAATGATGGCAATGCAAATGCTGTGATGACAGAGATTTTATGATGATAAAAATTGGCCAGACGTACGAGCTGGAAGTGATAAAAGAAGTGGATTTTGGTGTCTATCTGGATGCCGGCGATCTGGGTGAGGTATTGTTGCCCAGCCGTTACGTCAGCGATGAGCTGGCGGTAGGGGACACAATCAGGGTTTTTCTTTATCTCGACACAGAAGACCGGCCTGTTGCCACCACAGAAAAACCCAGAGCCATGGTCGGCGAGTTTGCCTATCTTGAAGTTGTTGATACCAGCAGTGTGGGTGCTTTTTTAGACTGGGGTCTGGATAAAGATGTACTGGTGCCTTTTGCAGAGCAACACCGTCCTATGGAGAAGGGGCGTTCATATCTGGTGTATTTATACCTTGATAACAAGGATGGCCGCATCACGGCCTCTTCTAAAATTGATAAATTTATTGATGATGATGCCGCGCACGATTTCAAAGCGGGTGAAGCCGTGAACCTGATTATCGCTAACAGTACGGATCTGGGATATAAAGCCATTATCAATCACAGCCACTGGGGAGTGTTGTATAAAAACGAAGTCTTTGAGCGTTTGAGTTTTGGCCAGAGCATAAAAGGTTTTATAAAATATGTACGCCCTGACAACAGAATTGATCTGAGCTTGCAGGGTGGGGTAGAGACCCGCGATCAATATTCAAAAATCATATTAAACTATTTAGAAAAAAATCATGGTTTTGCTGCGGTGCATGACAAATCTGATCCTAAAGTCATTTCTGACCTGTTTGGCATGAGTAAAAAAGCGTTTAAGAAAACCATCGGTGGTTTGTATAAACAAAGAGTGATTGCAATAGAAGCAGACGGTATTCATCTGCTTAAGAAGTGAAGCTGTTTTAAGCGATGATACGGCGCTTGATACCGGCGATATGTAGGCAATGAAAAGCGTCAGAGAATTGCTGCTATCGTGTTGCTTATGCAGAGAAGAAAAAATGGCCAGTGTAAAAAGCCAAAGAAAAATCCATAGGGTGCTGTTTGAGTTATGAGTTTAAAGTTAGATGATGTTTTTTTTGAGAAGCTGTTGCTTACGGCAAAAGAAAACCCGCGCAAACGCAGTCATTTTAATCTGCACTCTGACTTAAATGAAGCGGTTCAGCGACTCTGCGTAGGTCTGATAAAAGGCACTTATGTCAGGCCGCATCATCACCCGGATAAAAACAAATGGGAACTCATGCTGGTGCTCAGAGGCCGTGTCGGGCTGACAATCTTTGATCACAATGGCGTGGTTTTGGAGAGTCTGAGCCTGGCTCAGGGTGATGCATTAAACGGCATTGAGTTGACGCCGGGCACCTGGCACAGCGTGTATGCATTGTCTGATGAGGCGGTTATTCTTGAAATCAAACAGGGTCCATATGCGCCGTTTTGTGCAAGCGACTATGCCGACTGGTCACCGGCTGAGGGTGATGATGAGGTCGGCAGGTTTCTTCACTGGCTGCCGTTGGCTAAACCCGGCGAACAATTTGTTGAGCAATAGACAGCGGCTGATAAATTTATAAGTGAGCCAGTTAAATCGCTATTAGCATTCTGATTAGGCGTTTATCGGCAGCTCAACTTGTCAATACTGTAATGTACTATAATGGTCTTTGTCTTTAGCTATTATTTGTTTTATATAGAATACCTTGGCTGATCAGTAACGGAGAGGTGCCTTGCAGGAATACAGTCTCGAATTTTGCGATTTCATCTATCATGATAACGGTATTTTGGAAGTGATTGTCAAAGAGGGTGTTGAAATAACAGCCGAGTCTGCTCATCAGTTTCTGCATGCGATTGAACAGATGCAACCCAAAGTCACGGCGGCTTTAGTCAATAGAAAACATCCGTATTCCTATACTTTTCAAGCCAATCTGATATTGGCCGGCAGTAAAGTCGTTGAAGATGTGGCAGTTGTTAAATACACTAAAATGAGCTGGCCATTAAAAGGTGTGTTTTTTCCCAAGTTTTATCACCTGGCGTTTTTTGACAATTATGAAGAGGCATCAGAGTGGTTGCTGGCTAAGTTAAAAAAAAGAACTGCCGCATCGGGCTGATTTAAGCGAGGCTATTGTTCGATAGCCTGCTACATATTTCGGCGCATTAATACTGATAACAGCCTGGAAATCTAAAATATCAAAAGTCGACTGCTTTTGATGATGCCCAGTACTATAATGGCATCAACAGATAAAATACACAGATAAGGAAGCAACTGATGTGGATGAAATTAAAAATGATGTTACTGCTGGCACTGTCATCTTTGATGCTCAACTGCGGGCCAATGGAAGAAGATGCAGCGCATATCCAGCTGGGTGCATCCAGTACACTCTACAAGTTGTCGGCTATCCAGTATCAGTTGCCGATGGTGGTTCAGGTGACCGATATCAATGGTAACCCCGCGCCTAACTCCCGTGTCAGCATCAGCATTGAACCGTTAGCGTTTAAAAAAGGCAGTTACCAGATGCTCGATATCAATGGCCTGCCTACGCCAGTGCAAGCCGATGCCGTGGAGTGGCGTGCTCTGGTGGCCGTGTCTTGTGCGGCTGAGGATGCTAATCACAACGGTGTTCTGGATGCGGGAGAAGATGTTAATGGCAATGGCATTCTGGAACCATCTAACCCGGCAACAGCGGATGCCCACCCTGACCCTACCGTATTACCGACACTGGATCCGGCCACTAACCGCGTCACCACAGATGATTCGGGTTATGGTTATTTTAGTCTGACCTACCCCGAAACCGTTTCAAACTGGGTAAAAGTCAGGGTCACGGCATCGTTGTCGGTGTCGGGCACTGAAAACAGTAATTCGCTGGAGCTTGACCTTGCTGCCAGTATCACTGATATGACAAATATGAGCGCTGCGCCGCCTGGGGGAACAGGCAGCAGCCCGTACGGTGCTGACAATGACTGTGCCAGTATCCTCTAAAGCCGGTTCAGCATGCAGATGCTGCTGGCAATGATAACGGCTGCCACGATAATCGTCACAGGTAAAGCCGCTAAATAATAATTTAGTGGTATGTGTTTTGACTTAAGGAGATAATAAATTTTTTCTCCAGTTAATTTTCGGGCATTCATCTGTGGCGATAAAACCAACAATCTATAAGCTAAGAGTTTCATTGTCGGATCTCAATCGGGATTATTATGACTTGCTCAATTTAACGATTGCATTACATCCGTCGGAAACGCTTGAGCGCATGATGGCGCGCGTGCTGGCTTTTTGCATAAATGCCCAGGAGCAGCTGTCTTTTACCAAAGGCTTGAGTTCGATTGAAGAGCCGGATATCTGGGTGCGTACTCTGGATGACCAGATTGCATTATGGATCGACGTCGGCGAGCCGGCAACCGATCGCGTCAAAAAAGCCTCGCGTCTGGCGCCTAAGGTCAGTATCTATAGTTTTAATTCAAAGTCTGATGTCTGGTGGCAGCAGGGGCAGTCAAAATTTAAACAGCTAAATGTTTCTGTGTTTCGCTTTGACTGGGAGAGTGTGCAGTCACTGGCCCGGCTGGTGGAACGCACCATGGACTGCTCAGTCACGATTACCGGCGATTCGGCGTACGTGGCGACCCAGCTGGGTGAGTGTGAGGTTCCCTGGCAAGTGTTGCAAGTGGTATCGTGACAGTCTGTTGTTATCAGTGTAACGCTATCGTGCTGTTAAGACGAAGCCGGTGAGCGATATGCCGCCTTTGCTTGTCACCATCAAGGCAGAGCAGCTCGAACGCTTCTGTCAGCAGCTAATGGCTGACTCGCGCGACGTTGTCAGTGCTCATGCGGCGTTGTCAGGTCTCGAGCGGTTTATCAGTGTTCATCGCCAGCACGATGCCGGCAGTGCTGAGTACACATCTGTCGTCTCGTGCCTGCGGTCTGCGATTGCTTTATCTCAGCAGCAAGTGTTAGATAAAAATACAGCTGATTTGTTAGTCGCTTTCAGGCAATGCAATATTCTTGCTTTAACGGCCGTCCACGCCATGAACTCAGAAAATGATTTTTTGCAGTCGTTAACTAATGTTATTGCACAGCTCAGTGATGATGAAATTCGGCTGGTGATGCTGTGGTCCGAAAACTGGATGAAAGAAGCCCGGCAACTAGCCGATACAAGTGAATTAAATAAACAGCAGCTAAACAGCATGTCTGTGGTAGACAGGCTGTTTAATGCGCCGGCGTAAACACTAACCGCTGCAGCGACTAGTGCATAGTAATAAACATCGGTGTGTATTCGATATCAAAATAGCGCTGTTCATCCATTACCTGGTAAATACTTTTTAAGAAACCCACATCCTGATCAATCGCACGTGTGAAACTATAAATATGTTCAATCGCCAGCTGTTCAAGTGCTTGCTGAGCATTCTCAGAATCAAGCAGTGCCAATGTTTTTGGGTCGCTGATAAACATAAACTTAAGCATGGCCATGCGAGTAATTAACATTTGAATATATAAAAAAGGTTCGGGCAGGTTAATAAACCATTCTCTTCTGATACAGTTCGTCAGGTATTTAAGCAGGTAGCTGTCGATTTTTTCACCCAGCTTATTATAAATTTTATCATGACGTTTTCTATATGCCAGCCATAAATCATGCGGTTCAAAGATAGCAATATCATTATTGACTTTAGCCGAGTCCGCGATTTCAGAATCATATGAACCGAGTACAGAGCTCACCAGTTTGCCAAAGTTATCATCTTGTGAGTGCTTATGCCGGAATAAAAGAATGGCCTGTATCAGCATGATTGCAAAAGGCTCAGGAGCGGCATATTTTTGTAGCAATCCGTGCAGCCGTGTAATGGTTTGATCTTCGACCTGCTGATGGTATTCCGATTGTATGGCTTCGGCGCTCAGCTCTTTACAACCGCGGAAATACAGGGGTGCCAGGCGGTCGCTGAAGGAAGCCAGCAAATACAGTTTTAAGTCCAGGTCATGATGCGTATTGTCTGCGATCTCTAGCATCAAGTTTTTAACAAGCGGGAAATGCAGGTAATAGTAGCCCTGTACTGTTGAGACGTTATTGGCAATATGAAAATCATCGCCTCTGGGCAAGCCGTCCAGTGAGATAGCGAGCTCTTCACTGGCATTGTCGCGGCTCAGGTATAAGCGGGTGACTTCAGGGCAGGATAAAATGCCGTGCATTTCAATTTTAGAATCCAGTTGCAGCAACAGCCTCGGGTACTGAGCGCATGTATTGCTCAAACAGTGAGTGCCGTATTGACTGTGAAGGTGGCACAACTGGTTGTCCTGGAGAAAAGAGCAGCGGCCGTTGTCGAGGTTTCTGATGGTGGCGAATTTGTTGTCAGCGGAGTGATTAAGAGACAGGTTCTCATCAAATATCTTTTTAGTATCGGGCTGCTGGCTCATCAGTTCTTTGAGCACCAGGTAGTGTTTTTTGTCATAACCAATTTGCCAGCCGACTGAGCAGCAGGAGTCCGGGCAGTCTGCGCCGGTGCATTGGAAGTTCTTCATGTAGTCGTAGGTGGTGATTTTGCTGGTCATTTTTATTGTTTTTCTGAGACGGCTTAATAAATTACATTCTATACCGCTTTAGTCGATTGAATGCTACCACTACTTTAGTGTAGCACGTCATTTTAAAATGTAGGTGAGGCAGTAAAGATAGCATAATATCTGAAATTAAAAGCCTAAATCGATCATTTTCTATCTGTTAATACCGCTCTATTTAGCCTAAGGATCAGTGTTTTACAGAAAAAAAGAGGATTTTGTCTGCCTTTGTTTTCAAGTCGCGGCATTTGTCGTCAGTTCCGCCGCTTTAGCGCGCCACTTAGCTGCTAAACGCAGTTTAAGAGCGCTTTATTCTGACGACATTCATCACCTCAATTGTGAAGCCGGCGACGTTTTCGCTGGCCGCATAATAGGTCAGGTTAACGCGCTGGCCAGTTAAACTTTTATAGTGTTTTTTTCGTTTGTATTTAAAGGCAACGTCATGGCCTTCAATCATAAGCGTGTTGACGATCCAGTCAGCGGCCTTGCGCTGCACATGTGATTCGACTTTCATCATCTCGCTGTGGGTGAGTTGCTGATGAGTGTTAAGAAGGCTGGTAACAGGTGATGGCATCTAAGCGACTTAATTTGCTGAAATAAAAGCTGATTTTGACATAAAAATACAATGCTGTGATCGTGAGCGGGTTTATCGGTTAAAAATAGACGCATTGATTGGCGTAAAAGCGGGCGAAAAACTCAGCGGCGGTACGGGTGCCAGGCCGGTGCAGCTTGTGTTTTAATTTTGTCGCAGATGGCATCGCTGTGTTTTGTGGGCTGATACACCTTGTCTGGCGGCATATCAGAGCAAAAAAGCCCGCACAAGTTGGCAGCAGGCGGCTACTAATCTGCCTCGTTGGCCTCGCTGATGCGTTCCTGGCGCTCTTGTTCTTCAATCAAGGCCGCCTGAATTTCCTGTAAGACCAGATCAACATCGGTTTCTTCAGTGCTTTCCTGATATTCACCGGTTAGGGTCGTATCAGGGAGTAATTCACCTTTCTCATACAGTGACCATATTTCCCCGGCATATTGACGGCCTTCAAGCTCAGGCGCGAACTGGGCATAATAGTTGGTCATATTATTAACGTCTCTGATCAGCATTTTCTGCGCATTATTATTGGCTGCCGCGTCCACCGCTTGTGGCAGATCAATAATAACCGGCCCATAGGCGTCAACGAGCACATTAAATTCGGATAAGTCGCCATGAATGATGCCGGCGCAAAGCATGCGAACGATATCTTGCAGGACCACTGAATGATCCTCTAAGGCCTGCTCGCTGCTCATTGAAACATCATTAAGCCGGGGCGCGACCTGATTCTCATCATCGGTGATCAGTTCCATCAGTAACACGCCGTCGAAGCAACCATACGGTTTTGGAACGCGCACGCCGGCATCGGCAAGACGGTAGAGGGCATCCACTTCAGCATTTTGCCAGACTTCTTCCTGCTGGCTGCGGCCGAATTTAGAACCTTTTTCCATCGCCCGGGCGCGGCGACTGTTTTTGACCTTGCGGCCTTCCTGATATAACACGGCCTGTTTAAAGCTGCGTTGACTGGCTTCTTTATAAACCTTGGCACAGCGTATTTCACTACCACTACGAACCATATAGACAGTGGCTTCTTTGCCGCTCATGAGTTGGCGTATGACTTCATCGACAAGGCCGTCTTCGACTAGCGGCTGGATTCGTTTTGGGGTTTTCATAGTGGTTTTATACAGGAGTTAGAAGTGAGAGGGAATAGCACAATAAGCCTGTCGAGATTATAAGCGGCCTGAGACAGGATTTGAATATGCAAAAAGACAAAAGAGAGAGGCTGATAGCTAACTGGCTGTGTTTCTTTGTGCGGTAAATTAAATAGCGGCGTCTGAAGGCAGGTTTTTAACAAATATGCACTATAATTTAGCAAATTAGCGTTGTGATGCTGTTGAGATAGGCTGGCTTGAATATGAGCCGGTGTGCGGCGCAACAGCGATACTTAAACTATTGATTTGTAAGGCTATGGCATGAAATATCAAAACATGAGTGTGCTCTTTGTATTATCACTCACGATCATTGGCTGTGCGTCGCCCCAGCTTAAAAATACACAGATTCTAGAGGATGAAGCCAGAAAACAGGCTTTATCGAGTGCGATTAGCCCACAACAAGCCTTTGAGGAGGCTGAAGAGCTGCTGAAACAGGCTAAGCGTGAAGAGCTGGAGTTATATGCGCCTTTGCATATGAAAGCGGCAGAAAAAGCCATTGAAGAAGCAAGGTTTTTTATCCGTTCAAAAGACAATGAGAAAATATTGCAATCGAGCTTTAAAGCCAAAAAGATGGTCTTCGCCGGTGTGGGCAATAAGGCACTGGTCAACCGCAAATTAAGCGCCACGGTAGAACAGTTTGCACGGCTGAAGACGATAGCAAGCAAAGACAGTTTTGCAGATGAATACGCATCATGCAGAGATGACGTCATAGAGCTGTTCTCCCTGCTGGAAAGTGGTGATGTCGCATCGGCGCTGAAAGAAGAGCCGGTGGTGTTGAGAGCCCTGACAAAACTTGAAATAAAAACACTCTATAAAAAATACGTTGGCCTGGCCGAAGATGTTCTTGAAAAGGCAAAAAAAGAAAAAGCAGATGAATTAGCAGTGACTACATATAAAAGTGCAGAAGCTGAAATTCGTAAAGCCGGAGAATTTGTTAAAACAAACTATCTAAATATTAGTGAAGTTGAGCGGGTCGGAAACCTGGCCATAAAAGAAGCCAATCACGCCTACTTTATTGCAAGAGAAGTAGCTGCCATTAAAGGCCTGGAAGTAAAGCCTGCGGAAAAAAGGGCGCTGTATATTGAGTCCTTGCTCAACAAAATTGCAAAAGCCCTGGGTGCTGAATCAGGAGTGGGCCATTCGATAACTGATCAGGCCGGCAGGCTCGCAGACAAGGCGGGGAAAAAAGCCGAATCCATGGGCCAGATACATAAACTGGCGGCAGTTAATAAAGAAAAGGTCAGCGCGGTGAGAGAAAAAATGGAGCAAACACTGCAGTCCAGGGACCAGGCTCTGTCAGCATTAAGAGAAGAAAATCAAACCTTACAGGCTCAGCTCCAGCAATCTATAAATGAGATTGCCGCCCTTAAAGCCACGCTAGCGGCTGAAAAAGACCGCCATAGCGAGCCTGTTAAGAGCACGAAAAATGAAGATAAGGCGGTAAAGACTGTGGAGAAGGCTGCGCCTGAAAAAGCATTGTCGCAGCCAGTCGCCGGCAGCAAAGAGACTGTGGAGAAAAAAGCACCAGCAGTGCCGGGCCAGGCAGAGCAAGCGGCTGAGAAAAAGAAATAGTAACACACGTAACGGTCTGGCATGAATGCTTGTATAATCACCGGCTTTATTTAGAGGAATGCCTGTTTTATGAAATTACTGGTTCGAAATCTGTCACGCGCGACAACGGAGGATGAATTGAAAACGCTGTTTGAGGGCTTTGGTAGTGTGCAGTCCTGCCATTTGGTTATGGATCAAAAGAGCGGCGGCTCAAAAGGTTTTGGTTTTGTAGAAATGCCCAAATCGGGTGAGGCAAAAGCGGCGATGAAAAACCTCAATGGAAAAGATCTCGCCGGTAATCAAATCCGGGTTAAAAAAGCTGAGCCAGCCGGATAAAATGATGAACGCAATGCCGGAGAAAAAAAGCAGCCCGGATAGAGTGCAGGACGCCCTGCATGGCATAACACTGAAGATGGTTGTTAACCGGCTGGTGGAACATTACGGCTGGGAAGAATTAGGCCGGCGCGTGACGATAAAGTGTTTTGTAAATGAGCCCAGTGTTTCATCCAGTCTTAAGTTTTTAAGAAAAACAATATGGGCTCGTGAAAAGGTTGAAGCGCTTTATTTACAAACCCGCTGGACCGGTGAAAATGACAGCAATTAGCTGTTTAACTGAGAGTGGCTGGCAGTATCTGGTTTGATTGATAATGTTGGTTGTTAATTGTAATTTTAATATTTGTTTAAGGGATAAAACAAAACACTGTGGAGACACAAAAAGTGTTTAATGAAAAAATAGTTGGTCTGCTGTGCCGGGGTGATAAATGAGCCCTGTTTTAATATCTCCGAATAAACTGGCGGGCAAAGCAACCCAGGGTTTAATTTTTGTTATACTGTTACCTGTCTTCTGGGCAGCATATGAATATTTTTCATTATCACAGTATATCCCGCTTGAAATAATGTACCCTCAATATCTGGTTTATGCGGTGGCTGTTGTTTTATCCGGATTCTTCTCCGGCATGATCTACAGGAAGATCCTGGCATATCAGGTCAAAAAGATGGATCTGGTCGTTTTCTCCGTTAACCTGGCAGTGGACAATAGTTATCATTATCTCAGAGCACCTGGAAATATGCTGACATCTGATTTCTTTAAATATTTTTTTATTTATCTGATGAAAACATTTCCACAAGAGAAATACCGCCGTATCCTCGAAGACTATTTTCTACGACTTGAAATAAGACGGTCAGATGATGTTGTTAAAGTGCTCGGGCGTTTTACCTTGTTCGAAGGCGGAATAAAAGACGGCGATATTTGCCAGATAATTGGTAAATCGAAAAATAATATCTGATAATGTTGATGCCAGCTCTTGCAGTGGCTTGTGACAGCTGCCTGCAGCGTTATTTAATGGATAAATATAAGGAACTATAATGAATATTTTATATAAAACCGTACTTGTTTTTATTGTATGCCTGAATAGTTCAGTTACCTATGCAGCGAAACCGGTGCCGCCGATGGCGCAGTTTGATGTGTCTCAAACGGTATCAAAAATACAACTGGCTGAAGGTGTCAGTGCCGATGATGCGATTGTGGCCATTAAATCAAAAGCAATAGAGCTGAATATGAAATTTGTCGCTCACCAGCCACTGTCTAAAGAGCTGAAATCTCGTGGCATTGATTCTGGACGGCTTGAGATTTTTCAATTTTGTAATCCCACAGATGCACATAAGATGGTTAAGTTTAACCCGATTTTCGCCGCCTACATGCCGTGCAGGATTGCACTGGTGGAAGATGACTCGGGCAAGACCTGGCTGATGATGATAAACCTGAATATGCTGATTAATAATACGTCATTGCCGCCGGAGTTAAAGAAAATCGCAACGCGTATCAATACAACGTTAACCGCGATTATGGAAGCAGGTGCCAGCGGCGATTTCTGAGGCTGAATAATTTACAGTAAGATGATTAAAAAAAGGGCCTATGCCCTTTTTTTAATGGGCTTGTGTTAATCTCAGCCTTGTTCAGCGCATTTGATACATAAGCTGGCATAAGGAATTGCCCTGAGGCGTTTCTCATTGATGTTACCGCCGCACTTTTCACAAATGCCAAAGCTGTTATTGCTCAGTCGGAATAAGGCATTGTCTATCTGGATCAGTGCTGACCTGGCTTCATCGTCCAGGGCATTCAGTACTTCACTGTTTTCCAGTTGTGTTGCTTGTTCTGAGAAATCTTTTTCAACAGGTTCTTCTGTATGATGAATATCTTTGCCAAGTTCTGCTACGCGCCTGGTGTAATCATTGCGCAGATTTTCTAGCTGATTTTTGTAACTTTGGTAATCTATCATTCTAGTCTCCGTCACAACACATGGTTTAAAAAGCAAAAAAACCGGTGTTTCGAATACGGCAGCAGCTTACGGATAATGCCAATGTGTCTGGCTTGTTTGCCGACTGTCTATAGCCGTGTCTGTCGTGATTCTGGTAATATTTATGCAGATTGTTTTATCATTATTATTAATGGTGTATTAATTTTGCCAGTGTTTTGAGGCTGCACGTAATAAAAAATAATGCCTGGCCGGTATTATAAATTTACTTTTAACAGTTTAATTTCATGATATGTCTGGCGATAATATTGACATTGATTTTAAACAAATAAACGGCAAATAAACTATAAGAGTATTAAGGCCTGTGAAAGACACGGCTGCGATGATTAAAAGTGTATCAATGGCTGTAAAATATGCCAGCCACAGAGTAAAGTATCAAGGATAGTGCATGGGACAGGAAATCAATAAGCGACGCTTCGATAATAGCGATTTTGACCTGTTTGCAATAAAGTTAAAAAATGAAACCGAATTGCTCAGGCAATGGTTCGCTGAAAGCCGGTTCGAGTCAGACAAGTTGATGGCAGGTCTTGAGCTGGAAGCCTGTCTGGTTGACAGTAATTTCAGACCCGCTGCGGTCAATGAAACGTTTTTTGAAACAGCCGATTCAGATTACCTGACGCCCGAGCTGGCAAAGTTTAATATTGAGCTGAATGTGGATGCCTTGCCATTAAACACAGGGGTATTAACAGGGCTCAGGCAAAGTCTGCAGCAACACTGGCATAATTGCCGGCGCGCAGCTCAGCTAATGGCGACTGATGTTATCGCGGTTGGAATTCTGCCAACGCTGACTGATGCTGATCTGAGTACTGAAAATATGTCAAAAATGGTTCGCTACGAAGCGCTGAACGAGCAGGTGTTAAGCAAACGCAAAGGTAAACCGTTACGTTTAAATATCGTCGGAAAAGAAAATCTGCAATCGCTGCACTATGACGTGATGCTGGAGTCAGCAGCAACGTCTTTACAGATTCACCTGCAGGTGCCACAGGAAAAAGCGGTGGCCTATTACAATGCTTCGGTTTTTGTCTCGGCTTTTACCGTTGCGGCTGCAGCAAACTCTCCCTTCTTGTTCGGCAAATCGTTATGGGAAGAAAGCCGCATTCCGCTGTTCGAGCAGGCGGTAGAGTCAGGCGGTTTTGATGCCGCGGCCAACGGGCCCTTACACCGTGTGAGTTTTGGCAGTGATTATTGCCGGCAGAGTCTGATGGAGTGTTTTGATGAAAACCTGAAGCACTTTCCGGTACTGTTGCCGATGAATTTTGCAACAGCACCACAAGCGTTACAGCACTTACGCTTGCATAACGGCACGATCTGGCGCTGGAATAGACCGATTATTGGTTTTAATGATAAGCATGAACCGCACCTTAGAATTGAACACCGCGTGATGCCGGCTGGGCCGACGATAACAGACCAGCTGGCAAATATTGCTTTGTATTACGGACTGGTTAATTATTTTGCAGAGCAGGATACAGTGAAGTCAGAAATGAAAGCGTTTTCAACAGCAAAAGATAATTTTTATAATGCAGCACGCTTTGGCTTGAAGGCCAGCGTAAAATGGAGCGATGGCAATAGCTATAGCCTTCAGAAATTATTTAAAGAGGTCTTGCTTGATTACGCAGCGCTGGGTTTAAGAAAGCTGGGCGTGGATAAAAAAGACAGCGATTTCTATCTTCATGTCATTAAACAAAGAGTTGCATCCGGGCGCACCGGCAGTAACTGGCAGCAAATGTTTGTGCGACGATACGGCAAGGATATGAGATTAATGACGCAGCAGTATTTTATCCGACAAAATTCTGATAAAGCAGTACATCAGTGGGACTGGAGTATTATTGATGCTGAATGAAATACAGGGTTTACCAGCAGGCTTTTTAGACGCCGCTGCTGAGGACATGAAGCGTTTGCTGCAGACTCCCAGCCTGATTCACCTGGAAGGAAAAAACCCGCAGCCATTATTCATCTCTACATTGTTGCATGGTAATGAAGACAGCGGGCTGAAAGCGCTGCAGATTATATTGAAAAAATTTGAGAACAAAACCTTGCCGCGTGCCCTGAGTATTTTTATAGGCAACGTCAGTGCGGCCGAAAAAAACATGCGCAAGCTTGACGCACAGCCGGACTATAACCGCGTGTGGCCCGGTACGGATAGCGACGCCTGCGAAGAAACACGATTAATGCAGCGTGTTGTCGATGTCATGAAAAAACGCAAACCATTTGCCAGTATTGATTTACATAATAATACCGGCAGAAATCCGCATTATGGTTGCGTCAACCGGATGAGTGCGCAATACCTGCAGCTGGCCAGACTGTTCAGTCACACGGTTGTGTATTTTTCAACACCGAAGGGTGTGCAGTCTGAGGCTTTTTCAGTAATCTGCCCTGCCGTAACGCTTGAATGTGGCAAGGTAGGCGAGAAGGACGGTGTTAGCCATGCCGCCCGTTATATTGAAACAGTGATGCAGCTGGAAACATTGCCGGATCATGTGCCCGGCGATATTGACTTGTTGCATACAGTCGGCAGAGTGACAATTAATACAGCGCTTGATTTTGACTTTGATGGCAGTGGAGACCTGGCACTGGACGGCAGTATTGAGCTGTATAACTTCAGGCAAGTAAAAGAGAATACCCGGTTTGCAACACTGATGACTAATACAACAAATGCTTTTGATGTCTGGGACGATGAAGGCAATAATGTATATGATGAGTATTTCAAATTAGATGGCCAGCATGTTGTATTAAAAAAAACCATGATGCCATCCATGTTTACAAAAAATACAGATATCATTCGTCAGGACTGTCTCTGTTATTTAATGGAACACATAGATCAATAAATAAAGAAGGTGCAAGATGTGCTACATTATAGCCGCTGCTTCTTTGTGCAAACTGATGGAAATTATGATGCCAGATATTACGCTTACAACACCGGCTTTGCTGTTCCCGGCTATCTCGTTATTGCTGGTTGCTTATACCAACCGATTTAATGCACTCACCTCGAGAATCCGTTCGATGAGTGCAAGTTATAAAACACTGCCGGACTCACTATTAATGCTACAGATGCAAAGCCTGCGCCGGCGTGTCTGTATCATTCGTAATATGCAGGGCTTTGGCATTGCCAGCCTGTTTATGTGTGTGATCTGTATGTTTACTTTGTTCGGTGAGTTTGTGTTTGCAGGAAAAGTCATCTTTGCTGTCAGTCTGATGATGATGCTGATTTCACTGGCGTATTCATTGTATGAAGTTTTACTATCGGTACATGCGTTAAACCTTGAGCTGAATGCACTGGAAAATCATGATATTAGATAAAGAGCTGTTTCGCATAATAGTCTATGCGACGGTAATAATTACTCTGCTCATCGTCGGCTTGCTGGCCTGGTATAAAACCCGGTAACATAAAGCCTGGCTTTTGGCATATGATCAAGCGCTGGCAGAAGATAAGGACGTAAAACACGGCGTTGATATTGTTATAACATTGATATCAATATCAGCAGCCAGATTAAAAGGGATAAGATATGCAGATAACCATTTTAGGTGCCGGTACCGCGGGTGTGGCAGCCGCCATAGCGCTTGCAGAGCAGGGGCATGATATTACAATTTATGAGCGTAGTAACAGCATGTCCACAATGGGGGCTGGCATTGTTTTATGGCCGAACGCCACATATATCATGCAAAAGCTGGGCTTGTTGAGCCAGGTTCAGGCTGTCTCGGGCAAACTGTTATCAATGAAGCGTCTGAGCCAGACTGGCGAGAACCTGGGTAAGCTGGATATAAAACAGCTGAATGAGCTGATGGGTTACAGCAGTTATTCAATTTTCAGGCATGAACTACAGTCCATTTTATTACAAAAACTTGACAGTCTGGGTGTGTCAGTCTGTTATGGGCAGCGGGTTACCGCCATCACTCAAGCAGATAAACAGCAGGCTGTAGTGACCATTAATGACACCGAAGAAATAGTGGCAGATATGTTTATAGCGGCCGATGGCCGGATGCAGTCAATCGCACGAAAATACATTAACGGCGATAATACTCCGCTCTATCAAAATTTTATAAACTGGGTGGGTACCTACGAAACCGACAAAGACATTGTCAACGAACTGTCGGTGCTGGATATTTGGGGAACAGGCAAACGGTTTGGAATTGTTCCGGTAAGCAATAAGAAGGTTTACTGGGCTGCCGGCATGTATCAGCCCGAGATAGGCACGCGCATTGCGCAGAACTATAAACAGGAATTAACGCTGAATTTCAAAAACTGGCCGCACCCGGTTGCAGAAATCATTGCCCAGGTTAACACCGAGAATGTTAATAAAATCTATGTGCATGATCTGGAGCCGATTCACAAATGGCACAGGCAGAATATGCTGTTATTAGGTGACTGTGCTCATGCGCCGCTACCGACATCGGGTCAGGGGGCTTGTCAGGCGCTGGAGGATGCCTGGTGTTTAAGAACGGTGTTGAATCAAAATAACAATGACATTGAGTCGTCTTTTGAACAGTTTACCGCTTTACGCGCTAAAAAAACCAGTGCGATTACCTATGCCGCACGTGGCTTTGCCGGTTCGGTATTTAATAGTAATGAGCAGCACTGCAGGCAAAGAAATGAAACCAGCAAGCGAACTGATTATGCTGCTATGGCAAAAGGCATGTCGGAGCTGTGGGGTGCCGGGCTGGCATCCGGGGCATAGCGGGCATATGTTCGTGGTGGTTTTCAGGGCGGTTATTCTAAACAGCGATGAGCACTATCTCGCCCAGGCAAAAAGAATGAGAGAGCTGGCAATAGAAAAATATGGCTGTCTGGATATAACCTCAGCGACTGAAGCGGATCATGAAATCACGGTTTCATACTGGCAGAGCAAACAGCATATCGAAGCCTGGAAAAAAGATGCAGAGCATATGCAAGCACAAAGAGATGGCATCAATAAATGGTATCGATCATACCGGATCGAAGTCGCCGAAATAGTAAAAAAGCATGGAACTAAAATGGCGTAACGATACTCCATATTAATTCATGATATTAATCAGGTTGGATCAGTGAATGAAAGTTATATTATTAAAATTAAGCCTTGTTATAAGTTTTATGATTGCCACAACAGGGGCGTTTGCTGATCAATATAATCGTGAGTTATTTAAAGCAGTCAGATCGGCGAATGGTGCAGAAGTCGAGAAAATACTGCAACAGGGAGCGGATATTAACCAGCGAGACTATAAAGGCACCACCGCATTGATGCGTGCTGCGTCATTTGGGCATAGCGATATTGTAAAGCAGTTATTGCAACACGGCGCAGCAATCAATCTTGTTGATAATGAAGGCGACAGTGCGCTAAAGCATGGCGCATGGAGCGACAAAGTTGAAATTATAGATATGCTGGTTGAAAAAGGCGCAAAGCTTGAACAGAAGAACAACCTTGGCACCACACCTCTTTGGTCTGCGGTGATCACCGGCAGAGTCAACATGGTAAAGCGCCTGATTGCGCACGGCGCGGATCTAAATGTGCCCAACCAGTATGGCATGTCGGCAATCAGGTTTGCAAAATCCAGGGATGAATGGGAGCTTGTTAAACTTTTGCGTGACAAAAACGGCAAAGATTTTTAGCCAAAACAGGGCCATTTCTCTATAAAACGCAGCGCCTGGCGAAGCTCTTTTTTATTTGCATATAGAAAAAACAAATAGATTGCGCCAGTTTTACCTGCCGCCCTGACGCATTAATTATATTTAGCCTAAGACAAGTAATATTGATCTATTGATTTGTTGCGGTAATAAGGTGCAGAATGCGGAGTTAAGAAATTTCGATGATTAAATATAAACCGGTAAAACTTATCCGGTGAAATAAAAAACGAGGAGTTAGAAATGCGTTTGATTTTATTAGGGGCACCGGGTGCCGGTAAAGGTACTGTTGCAAAGTTACTGACTGCAATGGACGGCTCGGTTCAGATTTCAACGGGTGATATTTTACGTGCAGCAGTGGCAGCAGGTAGTGAGCTGGGTAAAAAAGCAGAAGCCGCTATGAAAGCCGGTGACCTGGTTTCTGATGACCTGATTATGGGCATTATGGGCGAGCGCCTGAAAGAAGATGACTGCAAGAACGGTTATTTGCTGGATGGTTTTCCTCGCACTATCCCGCAGGCAGAAGCACTTAAAGAGCTGCTGGTTAAGATAGATGAAAAGCTGGACTTTGTAGTTAACATTGATGTGCCCAGAGACGTTATTCTGGACAGATTAACAACACGCCGTACCTGTACGGACTGTGGTGCAATCTATAACGTTAAGTCCAATCCGCCAAAAGTAGAAGGCAAGTGTGATGACTGTGGCGGAGCCGTGGTGCAACGGGATGATGAAACCGAAGAAGCTATTAGTAATCGTCTGGATGTTTACAATGAAAAAACGGCACCGCTGGCCGGCTTCTATGAAAAAGAAGGCATGCTGCTAACGGTATCGGCAACCTCAAGTGAGGCTGTTATCGATGCTATAAAAGCACGACTGGCATAAATCTAAGGCCTGAAAAAAGCCGGTAGCACGGGTCCTGTGTTAGCGGCTTTTTAATTTTATTGCAGCAATTCGTTATTAAATCTTTTCTTTTTTACAATCACATACTTTGTCAGTAAATCCATGGTTGTCTGATCCAGGTAGCTGGTAACTGGCAGGCTGAATTTTTTCTGAAAGTCTTTCACGGCATATTCGGTTTCCGTGTCGTAAATGCCGTCGGCATTAATATTTTTATAATCAAGTTCAATCAGGTAGTTCTGCGCCAGCTGGATAAGACCGGCATTGCTGAGTATCCTGTTGTCAGTGCTTGCCGGTTTTAGTGTGATGCTAATGAGCTGCTGCAGCCTGAAATAGTGCTGCCAGCGTTGCTCTATTGTCAGCAAACTGGCAGACATAAACGCGGCACTAACAAGCACGGCGGCTATAGTCATCGGCAGCCATTCGCGTCGGTCAGCTTCAAGCTTCTGCTGGTGTTTTTTCCTGTGCCTGTTGGTCAGCGCTTTACTGCTAAGGTAGCCCAGTCCCAGTACAGTGACTAAATGCGAGCCAACAATCAGCAATGTTTCACTGGCCGGGTGGATTGAAAGCCCGGCATATAAAGCGGAAAGGCTGCCAGCAAACACAAAAGCACTCCATGCTACGGCACTGTATTTGGGTATCAACGCCGCTTTCAGTGATGTGATGTGTTTGACGATTGAGGCCGTGACCTGCGGGCTCAATAGCTGATTGGCATTATTGTAAAGAAGTGCTTCCAGCTCTTTTTCAGTCCTGTTGTCATTTGCAATAATTAACGGTTTTAATAGCGTTAGTGACTGTAGTTTTGCGAGCTTGAGAGCGGTTTGCTTGCCGGGTTTAGAAGCAATGATGCCTGTGACGGTGGTTAACAGCGTGTCGTTCAGTATAGTGGGGGTGCTTATGCATTGAAGTTTGTCACCAAACGCCAGAATCTCATAAAACTTGTCAAACACCGATAGCTTCAGCAGAGAGTACTGCGTCTTGCTTTGGTAGATGACACTGCAATGAGTTTCATCAATGTCCTCAAGTTTTATCACCACAGGGCTCAGATAGTTTTTTAGCAGCTCTTTATGGGCATGCTGAGAAACAAAGCCGGATATTAACGCTTTGACTTTGGGCTTGTCTGTATAGACCAGATCCTTATGCTGTCTGTTAGCAATGGCCTCAATCTCGTAAACATGTGTGTGTTCGCCACTGCCCGAGCATGCCGGGCAGTCTGTGCTGCCTTTACCGCCACACTGTGTGCAAATATTGCTGCTGTCAAAACCAAGGTTAGTACCCAGCAGGTCATCTTTTTTAGTGGTGGCTTTTTTTGTGCCCCTGCCATCACAGCGGCTGCAGGTCAGCTGTCCCTGCTGGCAATGATTAGAGCAGGGCTGTTTAAAAGCATGTGCTTTGCCGCCATTTAATTTGATAATGCTGTGGCGGAAATAATGCTCAGGGTCATCGTTAATGTTCTGGATCAGCTCAATCTTGGCGGAGGCGCTGGAGATGATTTGTTGTCCCTGTTTTTTTGCCGCGTTTTGTGCCTCCGCCGCGCTTTTATGTAATAAGGTGTTTTTTCCCGCTTCAGTCTCAAGCCGCCTGTGTTTCAGGCTGACTTTAATGCTCCAGTTAAATACCGTAGTGATCGTGGCCTGTTCCGCGGATACATCTTCGGCGGTGATGGCAGAAAGGGGAATACCGTTGCCAGTGAGCTCACTAATGATATTTTCGCAAAGCGCCCGAGTCTGTTTGTCAGGGCTGAACCGATAATTGATGGATTGAATAACAGGATTCATCTTGCTCTCTCTTTGCTTAGAGTAATAAATAGCCGATTACGCCTGCGAATTCAATATAAAGCTGAAAGTTATCGCATCAGACATATTCATGCAAAAAAAAAGCCCCGCATTGCGGGGCTTTTTTAAGCAAGCTGCGAGTCAGTTATTACACCGCTTCCAGCTTACGCATACTGGCAGGTAATAATTTCATATCAACCAGAGATGTAATCAATGATTTTGAGAAGCTTGCTTCTTCTTCGTAAACCATTTTATAGAACTGGATCTTCATCGTCAGAGCACTACCGAAAACGATAGAAACAAAGACAAGAATTGAACCGACTGCCAGCGTAGAGAAACCGGTAATGCCCTGGCCGATTGTGCAACCCATGCCCAGTACACCACCGATACCCATCAGTACAGCACCAAACATGTGATTGATGAAGTCTTTAAGGTCATTAAACCATTCAATGCGGAAGGCTTTGGCCACGAGTGAAATCACCAGAGAACCGGCAATAACACCAAACAGAGACATCACACCAAAACTGATCAGCAGCGTGTTAGTTGGGTCCAGTGCCAGAGCAAAGGTATCACCCATCGGGTTGATGAAAGTATATGACTGAGTCATCACGCCGACAGGTACTTCATCCATAAAGTCTACCGCTTCTTTCCAGCTGGTGCCCATGCTGCCACCGGTGATTGCCCATGCCAGAACGATAATCAAGCCGATGATAACGCCGCTAACGATGTTTTCGTTATTGCTGCGGAAGTCTGCTGAACGGAAAACATGGTACAAGATAGCAGCACCGATAACTAAACCGAAAATAACGCGAAGCGTGGTCAGGCTTTCTGCACCAAAGATACCGCCGATAATGGCAGGGATATCCTGGCCGGCCATGCCCATCTTGCCAAGGTCAATCGTCGTTGCTGAAACCCATGGGTGGAAAAGAACCGCATAGAAGTCAGTCTTGGTCATCAGGAAAGCAAAGAAACCGGCAACAATTAATACAAAAATAGATTTGATATTACCGCCACCGATACGCACCAGTGTTTTGTTACCGCAACCGCTGGCAAAGGTCATGCCGATACCAAACAAGACACCACCAACAATATAACGCAACCAGGCAAACTGCGGGCTGCGATAAGGAGGAAGAGAAGGATCAATGCTGGCATAACCCATGATGCCTTCAATCAGGGTAACACCCAGTAAGGCAACAGCAATTGCCAGTAACCAGGATTTCATGCGGTTAGTATCACCCATGTTTACCCAGTCAGAAACCGCACCCATGGTGCAGAAGTTTGTTTTGTTTGCAACCGCACCCAGTACGAAAGCCAGAGCGAAAGCCCAGAATAAAATCTGGGTAGTAATGTCGAGTTCCATAAACCTTCCCGTTGTTGATTAACTGATTTAATTATTTGTTATTAAATAACAGGACTGTTGCCTGTTATTTATACCGCTCCCTGGTGCAAATAGATTTTTGAACGGCGATTTTACCTTTTTTTACAGACCGCTTAAACGGTACAACGACGAAAAAGCCAGAAAAAAGCCAGAAAAAAGCCAGATTAACTTGTTATTGCAGCCTGATAGCCGATGCTCAGAGCATTTTTGAAATCGGTTTGAGAGCGGGCTCGGCCGCCGAGCTATCAGCTGCGGGTTTACCCTTATACGACTGAAAGGCGGCTAAAAGTGCATCGGCTGACCACTTTTCATTAGAGGGAGAATAGAGTGTCTGGTTCAAGATATTGACCTGTTGCGCAAAAAGACTGTCGAGCTTTAATGACACTTCGGCAAGACTGTTCATCTTCTCGCCGGGCCACTGTTGATTCGCCCACTCTATTAACAGAGATTTACACAGCGGCGCATTGTGATGATGGCAGGCGCTGGCAAATTTGCGCGCAATATTTTTTGTCGAGGCATTTGAGCCAGTCTGCTTAACCGGCAAAGGCTGTTCGCTGAGCTTGCGCTTTCCGGGCAGCAGATAAACCAGACTAGTTATCCAGCCGAGCAACAGTAAGACGCTGGTATAAAACCAGACCGACAGGCTGTCCTGATTGGCCGGAACAAGGCTTATGCTGTCGCCACTCTGCAGCGGCGTTAACGTTGATGGTAAAACCGCTGCTGACTGAGTCGATGCGCCGGCTTCAACATTAATGTTTTTGGCATCAATGCGCGCGTATTCCAGCTGGCCCGTTTTCACATTCCACCATGGAATACTAATTTCTGGCAACGTGATACTGCCGGCTCGTGTTGGAATAAACGCAATTTTTTCCTGACGGATGCCGGTAATGCCTTTTTCATCTTTATGATTGTTCAGAGAGGGCTGATCCGGGTATTGTTTGATCTGTTCAACAGGCGCTTGCGCAAGCACGGGCAGTTGTGCCGCCGTTAAGCCGGAAGCTAATACAGAGATGGTGCGGGTAACCGGCTCACCGACTTTAAAACTGGCATTCTCGGGCCATTCATCGACCAGCCTGAGCTCAGATGATGGCAGCCAGTTTTTGTTTTTAAACGCGGCAGGAACCGGTCTGACTTCGATGCTGACAGCTTTAGACTGAATCCGCCGGCTAGTGCCGTTAAACGGCGCGATGTCATAGAACGAACGCCGCTGGGGGACAAGCTGGCCGTTAAATTCAAGCGGCTGTATCGACAGTTGCCCGCTTTGCTGAGGAAAGATGGCATAGCGGCGCTCAATAACAATAAAACGAACACCATTACGTGTTGTCTGGTAGCGTTTATCCTCGCCCAGTTTTTCAACAATCGCATCAGCGTCACTTAATTTGGGTTCGGTCAAACTCGCGTTTTGAATTTCGACAGAGCGAAATACTTTTACGGTATAGATAATCTGGGCCTGTACATAAGTTGATGTCTGGTCAACATCTACTTCAAGAAACAGATTGCTGTCGCTGCTGGATTTGCTGGCAGAGGATTGACCGACCTTAATATTTAAAACCGGGCTTTTATCCTTGCCAAACTCGATCGAGGGAATCGCATAGTTGCCGGCCTGTTTTGCCATCAAAGCCAATGTCCAGACTTTTTTGCGGCTAAAGTTGCCATTGACGATGGTCATATTGCTGCTCTGGCTCTGGTTGAGAATGTCAAAATAAACCGCCAAAGGGGAAAAATCAGGCTCAGCATCGACCGAGCCTTCCGCTTCGAACACCAGATTAAACGACTCATTAACATTTATATTTTGTCGGTTAACAAATGCGCTAATGTCGGCGGCATGAGCGGTGAGGGTCAACAGATTTAAAAGCATAAAAAAAGCAGTGAAAAAAGTTTTTCTTACCATTGCGGCTCACCTGAAGTTGAGTTCTGTCTTTGCTCTGACTGATATTTGAATTTACGTCTTAATAAACCACCCGGGTCATCCGGGATGCGTCTTAACCATTGCTCATTGGCCTGTTGTTGTTCTTTAGACAGGCTGTCTTGCGCTGGCTGATCAGCCGCCTGTTCTTTAGCGTCTGCTTGTTTGTTTTCTTCTTGTGGCTCAGCAGGCGGCTTGTCACTGTTTTCATTATTGTCTGACGGCTCAGCGTTGTCGTTATTTTCGGCTTGCTGTTTGTTATCATTAGCCGCTTTATTGTCCTGGTTGTCAGAGGCGTTATCCTGCGCCTGATTATTATCTTTATTATCTTTATTATCTTTACCGTCTTTGCTGTCCTTACTGTCCTTACTGTCTTTACTCTTATCGTTCTGTTGTTCTTGCTGTTGTTTCTCAATCAGCTCACGGTTAAATTTAGCATCACTGTGGTTTGGATCGGCGGCAATCACCTTGTTATAGTTTTCCAGTGCCTGATCAAGCTGGCCGAGTTGCGCCTGAGTGTTGGCGATATTATATAAGGTGTCCGGGTCTGAGGCATCCAGCTGCTGATAAGATTGCAGCGCCTGTTTGTACTGCCCCGATTTATATTCTGCCGCCGCCTTCCATTTTTTATCTGAAAACAGAGCAGCCGCTTCGCCAGCTTTATTGTTATTGAGTAATTCTCTGGCTTGCTGGTTATCATTTTTCCAGAGGCTGTTTAATTCAAAAGCGTAGCCAGGCTCAGAGTGTGGCATGATCATAATCAGCAGCAGATACAGATAGCCTTTGCGAAAAGCCAATGCCGCCAGTGGCAATACCAGCAGTAATAACCAGGGGCCAGCTTCAAACCAGCTGTCGGTATAGAGGCCGTCATTTTGCTCAGTGTCAGAGGCATCAGCATCCAGCGCATTGCCAAGGCGGCGTTCGAGCGGGGCTAGCAGGTGCTGAATATCGCTGTCATCTGCGCTCAATAAACGAAAAGAACCTGAACCGGCCAGAGCCAGCTGGCGCAGTTTATCCGCCTCCAGTTTCGGCACCACAATCGCGCCATTATTGTCTTTAAAAAAGCCACCATCGGCCAAAGGAATGGGTGCGCCAGCCTCGGTGCCGACACCCAGCACAGAGAGCGTGTAGTGAGCTGAAAGCAAGGCCTGTGTTGTGCTAATGGCTTGCTCATTGACACCGTCGGTAATTAATATGACATGTCCACTGGTTTGAGAGGTATGCTTAAATAACTGCGCTGCCAGCTCAATCGCTTTGGCCGTATTGCTGCCCTGAGCCGGCATGATCGCCGTGCTCATGCTTTTGAGTTGTGAAGAGATCGTGCCAACATCTTGTGTCAGTGGTGTTACCGTAAACGCATCGGCGGCGTAAACGATAAGCGCTGTCTGGCCTTCTTTGCGTCGTTTTAAAATGTCTTCGACCTTGAGCATGGCACGGCCTAAGCGGCTGGGTTTGATGTCGCTGGCATCCATCGAGCGGGACAAATCGAGAACGATGATTAAAGCCGACTGTTTTTTGAAAACCGGCTGTGGTCGTTTTTCCCAGCTGGGGCCGGCAAGTGCTGTAATCACAATCAGTCCGCTAATGAGAAGCAGATGAAGCGGGCGTTTTTTCGGCTGGACATCTGTCTGCTCAAATAAATAAGGCAGCAGGTCTTTGTCACAGAAACTTTGCCAGCTTCTGTTGTGGAGGCGTAAACGTTGCAATAACGCGTAAAGAATAAAAAGCGGAATCACGGCAAGAAACCATTCTGGCCTGATAAAGTGAAATAAACTCATATCCGGCCCCGGCTGGCGATGCGCAGCGTAACGATGAGAGCGGCCAGCAACAGTGAGAACGATAATGGCCAGTAAAAAAGCGCAGTGGTGGGTCTGAAACTCTGGGTTTCTTTATCTACCGGTTCGAGTTCATCGAGCAACTGATAAATCTGGTTTAATTGCTCGGTGTTACGGGCACGAAAATATTTGCCGCCGGTTTCACTGGCGATCGCCGACAGTGTTTTCTCATCAAGATCGGCAGAAGGGTTAACCCGGCGCGAGCCAAAAATTGAGCGCACAATCATTTCATCGGCACCGATGCCGATGGTGTAAATTTTAAGCTGGTATTGTTTGGCTAATTCGGCGGCTTTTAAAGGCTCTACTTCTCCGGCGGTGTTGGCGCCATCGGTGAGTAAAATCAACACCCGGCTGTTAACCGCCTCTTTTTCAAGCCGCTTAACAGCAAGACCAATCGCATCACCGATGGCCGTTTCTTTTCCTGCCAGACCAATCACGGACTCGTTAAGCAAGGTGCTGACGGTCTGCCTGTCAAAGGTCAGCGGGCTTTGCAAATAGGCTTTTTTACCAAACAGGATCAGGCCAAGACGGTCACCGTTACGGCGCTGAATGAATTCACTGGCAACGGCTTTGGTGGCGCTCAGGCGGTCAACCAGCCTGCCGTTAAGCTGAAAATCTTCGACTTCCATAGAACCCGATAAATCCACCGCCAGCATCAGGTCACGGCCGCTAACCGGCAGCTCAACCGGGTCGCCCAGCCATTGCGGGCGAGCCGCAGCAAACACCAGCAAGGCCCAGGCCAGCAGCGCAAGCAACAGAATGAGTTTGCCGGAGCGCTGGACTTTGTCCGTGCTGTAACTTTCAAAATCCTGCATAAAAGGCACCTGCAGAGGCGCTTCATTCTGTCGCGGTGCAGGCGGTATCAACAGATAGGCCAGATAAGGTAAGGGCAGTGCCAGAAATGACCAGGCCCAGTCAAAATGTATCATGATGCCTGAGCCTCTTGGGTCTGTTGCGTTGCACTGTTAACAGCCGGTAATGTTTTTAACCAGCGCTGGCTTACACTGAGCAGCTGATTGATATCATCAGCCTTGGCTGATTTGGAATAAATAAACTCGGTCAATAAATAACCTGAGCCGTCAGTAAAATTGAGTTTGTCTTTTGAAAGCGGCTGGTCCAGCCATTTAAGCCAGTCATTACCTGTCAGTGAGGCGCAATCGGAACGAGGGTAACTGCTGATTGCTGCCCGGCGTAAAAGTTCGGAGACAGCGGAGACCAGTTTTTTTTCATCGTGATCGATTTTAAATTGTTTTTTAATTTTGTTCAGTTCAGTCAGGGCAAGTCTTTTTACCTGACGTCTTTGACGTAATTTTTTTATGCTGATAAACATAATAATGCAAACAATGACAAGGCCCAGTACTAACCAGTAGCCGATAGCCGGTGGCCATAAAGAAACAGCATCAGGTAAATGAATGTCTTTCAGTTCGAGTGGTGGCGAGGCTGTCTGCATTGTTTATTTGTAAGCGTTTTGAAGTTGCTGCAGCGGGTCTTGCTGGGTGCTGCATTGAATAAAAGAAATCCGGTGAGCGCGGGCAAACTGTTGCAATGACTGCAGGCGATCAGCAAAATGCTGGTGATATTGTGTCTGGCTCCGGTCATGGGTGCTGAAACGAAGCTTTTTATCGCGGTGTTGTATCAGATACTGGCCATCCGCCGGTAAGCTTTTTTCAAGCGTGTCATAAATGAAAAACATGACAACGTCATTATGGCGGGATAACTGCGTGATATGCGACAGTGCCTGCTCGCCCATGTTTCTAAAATCGCTGATTAAAAAGACCAGGCTGCCGGGTTTGCTCACTCGCCTGAGTCTGGCCAGTGCCTGCTCGGCACTGATGTTGAGTGCGTTGCTGTCATCACTGAGCTGCTGAATCTGTTCCAGCTGTTTAATATAGTGCAGCACATTGCTTTTGCCGCGGCGGGGTTTAAGTTCGTGATGTGACTGCTCTGAAAAAACCAGTCCGCCGACCCTGTCGCCCTGCGCATTGGCTGCCCATGCAATGCTGGCCGCGGTTTTGGCTGCAATCACAGATTTAAACACACCGTGGGTGGCAAAGCGCATCGGTTCGCGGAAATCTGTCCAGCATAAAACAGGCCGTTCTTTTTCTTCTGAAAAGACCTTGGTGTGGGCGGTGCCGGTTCTGGCGGTTACTTTCCAGTCCATGCTGCGGATATCATCGCCGGGCTGGTAAATGCGGGACTCGTTAAACTCCATGCCGCGGCCACGAAAAGACGACAAATACGCACCGCTTTGCATGGCTTTAATTTTTGCAGCTGAAAGAATAAGCTGTGAGGCTTTATGCCGGCACTGAATCAGGCTGTGTTGGTTAATGCTGACCAGACCATTGCGCTTTAATGCTTTTTCGGGCGGAGCCTTAACAGCTGTTTTTTTATCGAAGCGAAAAGCAAACATCAGGGCACGGCAATTCGATTAACCAGTTCATTAATAAAACGGTCGGTAGTGATACCATCGGCCTCGGCTTCGTAGCTTAAAATTAAACGATGACGCAGTACATCAAAAGCCATTGCCTGGATATCATCGGGGCCGACAAAATCCCTGCCGGCAAGCCAGGCATGAGCGCGTGCGCAGCGGTCCAGTGTGATAGTGGCGCGGGGGCTGGCGCCGTATTGCAGCCATTTTTGTAAATCTTTGCCGTATTTTTCGGGCTGACGTGTACTCAGTATAAGTTCGAGTAAATAGTTTTCGATATTGTCGGCCATGTGAATATCTAAAATTTCATCACGCGCATCAAGCAATACCTGGGCGCTGATTTTGTCCACCGATTCAGCGGCCTTGTGGTGTGCTTCGCCGCGCGCCAGTTTAAGAATTTTACGTTCAGAGTCAGCATCAGGGTAATCAATGCGAACGTGCATTAAGAAACGATCGAGCTGGGCCTCGGGTAAAGGATAGGTGCCTTCCTGCTCTATCGGGTTTTGGGTGGCCATGACCATAAACAAGCGTGGTAACGGGTAGGTGGTTGCCCCAACGGTGATTTGCCTTTCGGCCATGGCTTCGAGTAAAGCGGACTGGACTTTAGCCGGCGCACGGTTAATTTCATCGGCCAGTACCAGGTTATGGAACAACGGGCCTTTCTGGAAAACAAAGCTGGCATCCTGGGGCCGGTAGATTTCAGTGCCGGTAAGATCAGAAGGCAGCAGGTCGGGTGTAAACTGAATGCGGTGAAAGTCGGCTTCAATGCCGTCACTCAGGACTTTAATAGCGCGGGTTTTGGCAAGCCCGGGAGCGCCTTCTACCAGCAGGTGGCCATCGGCCAGCAAAGCAATCAGCAGGCGATTGACCAGGTGTTGCTGGCCAATAATATGTTGTTCGACGTGTTGTTTTAATTGCTGTATTTTCTGAAAATTAGACATAGTTAGTTTGTATTAATTGGGTTATTGATGCTTATCTTATAGCAATAAGTTAAAAAGCGAATTTTTATTTTAATCGTTATATTTTATAACCAGACTTTAAAATATCCAAGTGCGGAACCAGCGAGGGAGTCTGGTTCCGCGTTTTGGCAGGATATAACTTAACCACATAAGCTTTGTCCTACTAGGCAGCCATTAGTTCCCTTGTTAAGATGAATTTTTAGCTGAGAAGATAATACAGCAGGGCGGTTACAGCAAAATGGGATACCGATTAAGTAAAATCTATACCAAAACCGGTGATAAAGGCGAAACCGGCATGGCCGATGGCTCAAGAGTTGCCAAAGACGATATCAAAGTGGCTGCCATCGGTGATGTTGATGAACTGAATTCACAAATTGGTTTACTGGCGGTGGAAACCGTCAACCTGGCGTTAAAAGACCAGCTCAATCGCATCCAGCATATATTATTTGATCTGGGTGCTGAACTGACATTGCCGGCATATCAGGCCATCGAAGCCGCTCACGTGACTTCTCTCGAAAACTATCTTGACCAGTTAAATGAAAAATTAGCACCGCTGGATGAATTTATTTTACCCGGCGGCAGCCGCACGGCAGCACTGGCGCATATCTCACGGGCTGTTTGCCGTCGCGTGGAACGCAGCCTGGTTAGCCTGAACAAAGTACAGGCACTGAATAGTCAGGCCCTGGCTTTTATCAATCGCTTATCCGATCTGCTATTTGTGATTGCCAGGCAGGCTTGTGTGGATGATGGCGTGGCTGAAATTTACTGGCAAAAGGGCAGGACACAGACATAAGCGGGCCAGAGCTTAACTATACAGCGTGACTATATAAAGGACCGTTTAGGGAAAATTATGAACAAGTATCGTATTGGCGTTGATCTGGGTGGGACCAAGATTGAAATCATAGCCCTCAATCAGCAGGGTGAAGAAATAGCCCGCCAGCGAGTCAGCACACCTAAAGATGACTACCAAAAGATATTGCTGACGGTAGCTGATCTGGTTGAAGAAGTAGAAGACGGCCTGAATGATGTCGCCAGTATCGGAATATGTACACCAGGGGCTATTTCACCGGCGACGGGTTTGTTAAAAAATTCCAATACCGTTTGCATGAACGGCAAGCCGGTGAACAAAGACCTGGTGTCATTGCTGGGGCGTGAAATCAGAATCGCCAACGATGCCAATTGTTTTGCCTTATCTGAAGCGGTAGACGGCGCCGCCGCCGGCAGCAAAGTGGTGTTTGGTGTGATCGTCGGCACCGGCACCGGCGGTGGCGTGGTGATTAATCAAAATGTCTTAACCGGTCGGCATGCCATTGGTGGTGAATGGGGGCATAACCCGCTGCCATGGCCCAGTAAAGCCGAGCTAGCCGGGCCCGAATGTTACTGCGGGAAAAAAGGCTGCATTGAAACCTATCTCTCGGGGCCCGGAATAAGCCGCGATCATTTATTACACGGCGGTGATAAAATGAATGCCGAACAAATAGTAGAGTTATCGGCCTTAGGCTTTGAAAGAGCAGAAGCGACCCTGCTGCGATACGAAGACAGAATGGCGCGCAGTCTTGCCAGCGTGATCAATATACTCGACCCGGATGTGATTGTACTTGGCGGCGGCATGTCGAACGTGACGCGGCTTTATCAAAACGTGCCCAAACTATTAGCCGAATATGTATTTTCTGATGTGGTGGATACACCCATCGTAGCCCCCAGGTATGGTGACTCCAGCGGTGTCAGAGGGGCTGCCTGGTTATGGTGAGAGCAAGTCGGCATCTGCAAGCGACGTTTTTTAAACAATAATAACAAATAATAATGGCGTTTTATGAATCTTTCACCCACTCCCGAATTACTTAATAATCTGTACTGGATAACACTGATAGCGGTTATCGTCTCATCGGCGTCGGCAGTGTTGAAAGCCGGCTTCAAGCAGTTTGATCTTTTTGGTGTGGCCATCATTGCCATCGCAACCGGGCTGGGTGGCGGTTCAATGCGGGATATGCTGCTGGACCGGGAAGTCTTCTGGATTCGGGAGCAGATATTTTTTATCGCTTCCGTAGTCAGTGCCATCGCAATGTTCCTGACCGCGCGCTTAGTGATTATTTCACCGCGTTTTTTCCTGATTCCGGATGCAGCGGGGCTGGCAACGTTTGCCATAGCGGGCACACTGGTCTCGCTGATGTTCGGTGCGCCCTGGTTAGTGGCAAGTTTTATGGGCGTTATGACCGGCACAATGGGCGGTATTTTTCGTGATATATTGTGTAACGAGACACCGGTTGTTTTCAGAAGCCCGCTTTATGCGACGGTGTCCTGGAGCGGTTCTCTGTTGTTTATCAGCCTGATATATATCCAGCTGGACGTCACCGTGGCGGCGTTGCTGGCCGGGCTTTTTATCTTTATCGGCCGCATGCTGGCGATACGATACAACATCAGTCTGCCTAAATTTGCTTTTAAAAGTTAGCATTAAAATTTAGCCGGGGAAAACATTCAGAATGGCTATGTTGTCTGCTAAAATTCAGCCCAGGTTTTATACGGCCGCCAATTCGCAAATCAGGAAAATAATGTGATCAATAACGATATTCTAAGACGACTCCGCTACAGCTTTGATTTTAATGATACAAAAATGATTGCCCTATTTGCCGAAGCCGGCGTTGAAGTCACCCGTGAGCAGGTCAGCGACTGGCTCAAGCAAGAAGAAGACCCGGACTACAAAGCCTGCAGCGATGTCTTGTTCGCAT
>JAOUKT010000135.1 GCA_029882395.1 Gammaproteobacteria bacterium | reverse complement strand
TAAGCAGCTAATGCGTAGTTGTCGTCGTTTGCAACTATATATTTTGGATTTTATTTACGAGGATATCCTCCTCGACATGCACCTCAGGTTTTGTAATCCCCGTCGAATCCAGGTCGCCCCCGTATTCTGTTATCTAATATAGGGATCATATCAGATATTTCAATGGTCTAACGTCGCTATTATATGCGCTGATTCGTATAGCTACCAGTAACAGTTTGATTCCGTGGTAAATAAAGTGATTGAGTGGTCATTTCTGTCACTAGTAGTCAGACAGGTACTAATGGCTTTTGTTCACTATTTGTACGGATTTAATTAGTTAATTATTTGCGCCCCGGAACGCTTATCCGAGCTGTCCAATAGCTGCTTTTAGGTTTAAAATACGCCGCTTTCTAACTGCTTTTGAGGCTGTTATGCAGTATTTTCCGGGTAATTCCGCTTTTTCCTCTACACGACTGGCTAAACTGCTATCTCAGGTGCAGTCAATTGTGCCCAATGTCACGGCTTTACAGGCGGAATTTATTCATTTTGCGAGCACTGATAGTGAGCTAAAGGCTGATCAGCTGTCGGTGCTTGAAAAATTACTGCAATATGGTCCTAAAGCCGAAAAAGTCTCTGAAACCGGTCAGTTATTTTTAGTTGTACCTCGCGCCGGTACGATCTCTCCCTGGTCTTCAAAAGCGACCGACATCGCTCACAACTGCGGGCTGACTCAAATTAAGCGACTTGAGCGCGGTATTGCCTTCTATATCGAAGCCGGCGCAGTCATGGATACTGCTCAGCAGTCAGCCATTGAGTCTGTGCTGCATGACCGGATGACCGAAATGGTGCTGGATAATTTGCAGTCGGCTGAAATTCTATTCAAGACAACAGAGCCGTCTGAATGTACTGCCGTTGATATTCTGGGCCTGGGACGGGATGCACTGGTGGCCGCTAATACTGAACTTGGACTGGCGTTATCTGATGACGAAATTGATTATCTGCTGAAAAACTTTACTGAGATGGGGCGTAATCCCGTTGATGCCGAATTAATGATGTTTGCACAGGCAAACTCTGAGCATTGCCGGCACAAAATCTTTAATGCCGACTGGGTCATCGACGGCCAGGAAAAAGACATTTCACTGTTTGGCATGATTCGCAACACGCATAAATTATCACCGGGCAAAGTGTTGTCTGCATACCACGATAATTCATCGGTTATTGAAGGTTCTGTTGCAGGGCGTTTTTTCCCCAACCCTGACACGGCTGAATATCAGTATAACGAAGAAGAAATTTCGATTTTGATGAAAGTCGAAACGCATAATCACCCGACGGCCATTTCGCCTTTTGCGGGAGCCGCCACCGGTTCTGGCGGTGAGATTCGTGATGAAGGCGCGACCGGTCGTGGTTCAAAACCCAAAGCCGGTTTAAGTGGCTTCTCTGTTTCTAATTTACAAATTCCGGGTTACGGCCAGCCATGGGAAGTCGATTACGGCAAACCGGGTCGTATTGTTTCGGCACTCGATATAATGATTGAGGGGCCGATTGGTTCTGCAGCGTTTAATAATGAATTTGGCCGGCCAAACATTAACGGCTATTTCCGTACCTTCGAACAGTCTGTGCCGGGTATTGATGGCAATGAAGTTCGCGGTTATCACAAGCCCATTATGCTGGCCGGTGGTTTTGGTAATATCCGTCGCCAGCATATTGATAAAAACCCGATTGCTGAAGGTACACCGATTGTTGTTTTAGGTGGTCCGGCGATGCTGATTGGTCTGGGCGGCGGCGCGGCTTCTTCGATGGCCAGCGGAACCAGTACCGAAAATTTAGACTTTGCTTCTGTGCAGCGTGGTAACCCAGAAATTGAACGCCGTTGTCAGGAAGTGATTGATCGCTGCTGGCAGATGGGCGACAAAAATCCGATTGTTTCTATTCACGACGTCGGTGCCGGCGGGTTATCAAATGCCTTGCCTGAGTTAGTTAATGATGGTGGCATGGGCGCGAAGTTTGATCTGCGTAAAATTCCCAATGATGAGCCGGGCATGGCACCTCATGAAATCTGGTGTAACGAATCTCAGGAACGTTATGTGATTGCCATTGCTGCTGATCAGCTAGATGCGTTTGAAAAAATGTGTCAGCGTGAACGAGCCCCTTATGCTGTTTTAGGCCGTGCGACAAAAGAAAAGCAATTAGAAGTCACTGATCCGCATTTTGGTAACTCGCCGGTCAATATGCCGCTGGATGTTTTGCTTGGCAAGCCACCAAAAATGACGCGTACGGCAGCGCATGAAAGTATCCAGCAAAAAATGTTCGACACCAGTGAACTGGATTTAACTGACGCCGCTTTTCGTGTGATGCGCTTACCGGGTGTGGCGAGCAAATCATTTTTAATCACGATTGGTGAT
>JAOUKT010000082.1 GCA_029882395.1 Gammaproteobacteria bacterium | reverse complement strand
AAAATGAATTTCGAAACACTTTGCCTGTCAGATAAGTTTGATATCAATACCACATTACCCGGCCTCATCGAGCGTGGCTGGATTAGCGGCTTCACACTCAGGGACTGACGTGCTTACTGAAGAAAACCTGCAAATACTTTATCGCTACAGTTATGTTCTGACCTGCAATGAAGAAGACGCTTATGATTTGCTGCAGTGCGCCGTTGAAAAATACCTCAACAGCAGCCAGGTAGCCAGCTGCAAACTGGCCTATATTAAACGCATTATAAAAAACCAGCATACGGACAATTACCGTCATGACAAGCTGCTTGATTTCGACAGCTATGACGATACGATTATCCCGCTCGACAATGAGCTTACTGAACTGGAAGACGTCATTATTAACGAAGACATGGTTGAGACCATGCTGTTATCTTTGTCGCCTGATGAACGTGAAATCATTTTTTACTGGGCGTATGAAGGTTATACGGCACAGCAAATATCAGACACCCTTAAACAACCGAGAGGCACTGTTCTGTCCAGGTTACACCGCATACGCAAACGACTGATTGCCCGCTTTGGTCCGCAGATGGACTGCTCTCTGGAGGCCGCGCAATGAAGCAGGGCAATTTAAGGCAGATTGTGTCTGAAAAAATCGCCGGCAAGTCGCTCGATCACCACCAGCTTGCCGCGCTTCTTAAACACCAGCCGCCAAAGCCTGCCGCTAAGCGCTTTACATTAAAACAACTGCCGGCACTGTTAGCAACGCTGCTCATCTGCCTGCTTGTCGCGCAATCACTGCTGACAACAAAGCTCAGCATTGAAGAAAAAATCGGCAGCGAAGTTGCAAAAAACCACATTAAACTCAAGCCGCTCGAGATCAAAACATCGCAGTTCGAGCAGCTGCAACATTATTTTACTGAACTCGACTTTACTCCCGTTCTCTCTCGTCACATTAACCTCAACAGGCAGGCACTCATAGGCGGCCGCTACTGTTCTATCCAGGGAATCACCGCCGCGCAACTCAGACTCAAAGACACGACAACAGGTCAGTTACAGTCTTTATACCAGACGCATTATGATAAAAATGTTTTTTCTGGCATTGCCGGGCTGACGGAAGGCCAGCAGCCTGTTACTGTTCACGTCAAAGGCCTGACTGTGGATATCTGGGTTGAAAAAGGCCTGTTATTTGCTCTGACAAAAAACTGATGCGGCATTAATGTTATAACGTTGTTATACAGACAACGCGATTACGGCCTTGTTTTTTTGCTTCATAAAGCGCGCTGTCTGCACAGCTGATTAGTTTTTCGTGCAGGCCTTGTGTCTCAGGAATAACCGCTGCCACACCGATACTAACAGTGACGTGGTCTGAAACGATGGATTTTTTGTGTTTGATTTTAAGCAATTCCAGTTCTGATCGCATATTTTCCGCAATAACACAGGCACCTTTGCTATCAGTAGAGGGCAATATGGCAATAAATTCTTCGCCACCATATCGTGCAATTAAATCAGCCGGCCGGTGCAGCACCTGCGCAAGGCAGCTTGCTACCTGCTTCAGACAATCGTCACCCTGCTGGTGACCGTATTCATCGTTATATTGTTTAAAATAATCAATATCGAACATCATGATGCTTAAATTGCTTTTTTCCCTAACCGCTCGACTCCATTCATTGCCAAGGTATTCATTAAAAAACCGTCGATTATATAGCGCAGTAAGCGTATCTTTTGATGAGAGCTCTTTTAATACCGCATTTCGCTCTTCTAACTGTTTATTGGTTTTTAATATTTCCTGATGCGAGCTTTCTATGGCACGTAACAGTGCCTGGGTGTCGCTTACGTCCCTGAGCACAGCCACATAATACCTGACACCTTGTATAACCGTATCACTGACCGCCACCTCTATCGGAAAAGATTCTCCATTTTTTTTCTGCCCCGTTGAGACCAAACGCCTGCCTTTCAGGGTGCCGTTTTTATCCGGCGTGTGTGCTTTTAACATTTCGGCATGTTGTTCGCGAAAAGCACCCGGCATCAAACATTCAACACTCTTGCCTAACAACTCCTCACGCTGATAGCCAAACTCCTGAACAACTCGCGAGTTCAGCGATATGATCTTGCCACGATCATCCGTTGCCACGATACAATCCAGAGCTGTTTCCATAACCGAATTGAGAAAAATTTCCTTTTCCTGAATTGCAAACTCGGCGCGCTTATGCGCGCTCACATCGACCAGTGTCATCAGCAGGCTGTCGACCACATTATCATTGTTCTTTACAGCCTGCAGGCTCCAGTCCCAGTATCGCTTTTCATTGCTACCATGCAAAAAAGCAAACTCTCTGGATTCGGCAGAATAATTTTTTCCTGTCTCGCAGACCCGGTCAAATATTTTCTTTAACGGCTCATCCGGGTATAACTCGAAATGGTTCTTGCCAACAAAATAATCCCTGTTAAAGCCTCTGCCATCGCTTTGCGTAAAGGCTTTGTTGACGCGTAGATAATTGTAATCAAGATCCAGTGTTACAAATAAAACATGAGTGCTGCAAAAAACATCTTCCATCATGTTATTTGCACGCTGTATCTGCATGCACAGCTCAGTATTCGTCTCGCAAAGCCCTATATACTTTTCTACTGATTTTTGTCCATTTCTTGCAATCAACATTGTTAATATTAAAAAAACCATTATCAACAAGCCGATTGAATGAGACAGCTCTCTCGACTCTGTCAGCTCATGCACTGCAAATGGCAGCAACAGCGGCAAGGCAAACAATGCATAGGCCCGGGCACTTGCCGCATAACTGGTCAAGGCGCCTCCGGCCATACCCGTCAGTACCATCAATATAAAATAATGCATCGACAGGGTGCTGGACTCTGGTTTCAGCCAGATGATGCTGCCCCATATGCTGCCGCTCGCTATCACGCCAACATAAAATATATATTGCCATTTTATTTCATCCACGTTTTGCTGGTTTTGTTTAAAATACAGGCTTGTTAAATAAAACCTGACGGCATATATAATTATCAGCGCAGCAAGCCAGATTAATAATTCTGGCATCTTGAAATACTGCCACGTTACCAGCACTACAAAGGCAGCAATTAAACTTGAATAAATGAACGCGCCAGTCGAGTTTTTGTAAAGCAGCTCGATACGGTTCTTCAGACAGGATTGTTTGGGTGTGATGAAAGACATTGACTCTTTGTGTTGCGCATTACTGCTGTTACCTGACTATATAGACGACAACAGTGTAAACACAGCCAAACTGGCCGGCATATTTACAATTACTACAATCTTGTAACAGAATTGTTAACAAATCGTCTCTGAGCGGGCTCAGCTGCCGCAAAAATGAGCCCGCTTGATAACAGCGGCTGATGACAATGCGTATTAAGCTAACATTATTCAGCCCGATGCGGCCGCCATCAACCGCAAGCACGTTCCTTTTTGCTTATTCGGTTTTTAGCTGATTCAAATAACTTGATTACTACTGCCTCTGAGCCGTGCTTTTATCTTTTTACTCTTCGTTAAGCGGCTGAAAGCTTTTGCCTGTGTTGGCATCTATGTATTGCAGATAACAGTCCCGCGTCATATCCAGTTTGGGTTTATATTCATGGCCCGCCTTTAAATTGATTTTAAACGTGTAATATCGTTCTATTGCCTCTGCTGATTCTATTGCCTCTGGTGACTCTCGTCGGCAGCGTACCTTTAGCTCATGCTCACCCGGCAGCACTTCGAAGCGATTATATTGTGAGCTGACTTTTTTACCGTCTAATCTGTATAGCTGCACCGTTATCACTGATAACGGATTCCAACCCGGGATGCCTTTAATTATCGCCATGCCTGGATCAGCGGCGGCTAAATTTTTTATATTTGCATTACTGCCACAAGCTGTCAGCAGCAGGCTGATAATGAACACAATTGTTTTAATATATTTTCTGGCTTTCATCTCACTTCCCAATGACCTTGTGTCGTCTACTTGTTATCATAGCCAATAGTTCAGGCTTTCCCATGATATATCACAAACAAATAAAGTATTACTGATGCTATGACTGACTCTGCCGCCCTTTCAAACAAAACACGCCGCCGCGCTATTGATAAAGTTATCTGGATCGGTGTTGCCATCAACATACTTCAGACCCTGTCTAAAATTATAGGCGGCGTAATGACACAGTCACAGGCACTGGTTGCTGACGGCATTCATTCTCTGTCTGACCTCATCACTGATGGCATGGTCCTGCTGGCTTCTAAACATGCGCATGCAGAAGCCGATGAAGACCACCCTTATGGTCATGGTCGTTATGAAACCATTGCCACTGTGGCGCTGGGCATGCTGCTGATATTCGTAGCCATTGGCATTGCTATTGATGCCTCTTTACGGCTCATGTCTGACCAGGTCATCGCCATTCCCGGCCCTGTAGCGCTTGCGATCGCCGCGTTTTCAATACTCAGCAATGAAGGCATGTTTCGTTATGCCATGAATGTCGCGCGGCGTATCAAATCGACCATGCTTGAAGCCAATGCCTGGCACAGCCGTAGTGATGCATTGTCTTCAATTGTTGTTTTGATTGGCCTTGCGGGCACCATGCTCGGCATGCAGGCACTGGATGCCATAGCCGCCATCACCGTTGCACTGATGATTGCGCGCATGGGCTGGAAAGTCAGCCATTCATCCGTTCAGGAGCTGGTTGATACGGCTCTGGATAACGAAACCGTTGACGCCATCAAACAACACATTAACGCCATCGATGATGTTAAACACTTGCACATGTTACGCACGCGAAAAATGGCTGATCAGGCACTGGTTGATGTGCATATACAAGTCTCTTCTAAACTCAGCGTTTCAGAAGGCCACCGAATCAGTGAAGCGGTTGAGCAGACATTGCGTGATAATTTTGATGAAATTAATGACGTTACCGTGCATATCGATGCAGAAAACGATGAGTCTATTGACCGCTCATTACCGATGCCCGCTCTTCGAAAAGAACTGCTGCCACGGCTTAAAGAGCAATGGCGGCATCTGCCGGTTACTGCACACATCGATAATATTACATTGCATTACATTGAAAACGGTATCGAGCTCGAACTGTTTCTCCCTCTCTCGGTCATTGACAACCTGGCAGACGCTAAAAAAATTCAAAATGATATTAGACAAGCCAGCTTACAAGTGCATAATATTCAGCGCGTTGATATTTTTTTCCATTAAATAGCACCATAACAGTGCCTCATAATCGAACAACGCACCAATATAGTGCCTATGCTTGCTTAATATACCTAAAATCAATTACTTAGCTAACACCTGCATGTGGCACATTTTATGCTAGTAGATTGCTTATAAATTTTAACCCAATGTTCGTTTTCGAATTTTGGCAAACTCACTTTTAAACTCTTTTTTGGGAGAACTGCACAATGTCTTTTGCTGACGTTAAAAAAATGGTCGAAGACAACGATGTAAAATTCGTTGATTTTCGTTTCACTGATTCACACGGTAAAGAACAACACGTTTCTGCTCCGGCTTCTTGCATCGAAGAGTCTTTGTTTGAAGATGGCCGTATGTTTGATGGCTCATCGATCCAGGGCTGGAAGCACATCAATGAATCAGACATGATCATGATGCCAGATCCGTCTACTGCGGTGATGGATCCCTTCTGTGAAGATGCCACCATGAACATCCGCTGCACTATCGTTGAGCCTGCAGACATGCAAGGCTATTCAAAAGATCCCCGCTCACTGGGTCAGCGTGCTGAAGAATACCTGAAGTCTACCGGTATTGCCGATACCGCGTTATTCGGTCCTGAAAATGAGTTTTTTGTATTCGACAGTGTTACATGGACTGACGAAATGGGCGAAAAAGGCTTCAAGATCGGTTCTGAAGAAGCCGCATGGAGCACAGGCCTGCAGTCAGAAGCGGGCAATATGGGTCACCGTCCTGGCGTTAAAGGCGGTTATTTCCCGGTTCCTCCAGTTGATTCATTACAAGATTTACGTTCTGCCATGTGTCTGGCGCTAGAAGATATGGGTCAGACTGTTGAAGTACATCACCACGAAGTAGCAACAGCTGGTCAGTGTGAAATTGGTGTTGGTGCAAACACACTGGTTAAGAAAGCGGACGAAGTTCAGATTCTGAAATATGTTGTGCATAACGTGGCTCACGCCTACGGCAAAACAGCGACTTTCATGCCTAAACCAATCGTTGGTGATAACGGTAACGGCATGCACGTGAATATGTCTTTGGGTAAAGATGGCAAGAACATCTTCATCGGTGACGAGTACGGCGGTCTGTCTGAAACAGCACTGTTCTTCATCGGCGGCATTATCAAACACTCTCAGGCACTGAATGCGTTTGCTAACGCTTCAACTAACTCATACAAGCGTCTGGTTCCTGGTTTTGAAGCACCTGTTATGCTGGCTTACTCGGCGCGTAACCGTTCAGCGTCAATCCGCATCCCATACGTGATGAACCCTAAAGGTCGTCGTATTGAAGTGCGTTATGCTGACTCGACTGCTAACCCTTACCTGTGCTTTGCATCCATGCTGATGGCTGGTCTTGACGGTATTCAGAACAAGATTCACCCTGGCGATCCGATGACTAAAGACCTGTATGACCTGCCTCCGGAAGAAGAAGCGCTGATCCCCCAGGTATGTAGCTCATTCGACCAGGCTTTAGACGCTCTGTCTAACGACCGTGACTTCCTCAAAGCCGGCGGCGTCTTCAGTGATGAAATGATTGATTCCTTCATCGCTCTGAAGATGGAAGAAGTCCAGCGTTTACGCATGACAACTAACCCATGTGAGTTTGATATGTACTACAGCGTTTAATCGCCTTAGCACTATCTGCTTGATTGAAAAGCCCCGCATTGCGGGGCTTTTTTTGTCCCGGGATAAAAATAATACGCCGCCAGACTGGTGTTTGTGCGCCACCAGCTTGTTTTTCCAATCGCTACACTATATTTCTCAAATGCACTATAATGGTGCGTAATAATCCTTAAGCACCATTCTGTTATCAGTACAGACTAGCTAAGTCGTTGATTTAATATCATTATTATCATTCTCAGACTTGGTTCATAACTTGCAGGCAATAAGCTTATAACGCTAAAAGCAGGAACCCATTTACAGATGTCACCCATATTCCGCTCTGACAAGGCTATTAAAGATATCATTATTGACAACATCAGTACCGCTATCCTGATGGTTGATCATGACCTCACCATTCTCTATATCAATGCGGCCGGTGAAATGATGTTTGATATCAGCGCCAAACGTGCGCTGGGACAAAGCATGCGTCATATACTCAATGTCGATGATAAGTTTTTTAACCGGCTTGAAACAACCTATAACGACAACCACCCCTACAGCGAACACGAATTATCTATCGGTTTATTCAGTGGCAAAGAACTGACCATTGATTACTCGGTTACACCGATCATGCTGCCCGGGCTTTCCTGTCAGCTTCTGATTGAATTCACATCCATTGATCGTCATTTACGAATTGCGCATGAAGAAAATTTAATTTCACAACACCAGGCCACACGCTCTTTGATTCGCGGCATGGCGCATGAAATTAAAAACCCGCTAGGTGGTTTACGCGGTGCTGCACAGCTGCTGGAAAACGAATTGCCCAATCCTTCTTTGAAAGAATATACCGATATTATTATCGGTGAAGCCGATCGTTTGCGAAACCTGGTGGACCGGATGATCGGCCCCAACAATTTACCAAAGCCCCGGCTCATCAATATCCATGAAGTGATCGAACGTGTGCGCCAGCTCGTCAGCGCAGAAGCCGCCAATAACATTATTCTTAAACGTGATTATGACCCCAGCTTGCCGTTAATAATCGCTGACCCGGATCAGTTGATTCAGGCAATACTCAACATCACCCGCAATGCCATTTTGGAACTCAAAGACCAGGGCACGATCACCTTCAAAACCCGGCCAAGACGCCAGTACACCATCGGCTCTCATGTCTATCGTCTGGTGCTTGAAATCCAGATTATTGACGATGGTTCAGGCATCCCTGAAGACCTGATTGAAAGTATTTTTTACCCCATGATATCAGGCAGAGCCGACGGTAGCGGTATCGGTCTTTCTATTTCACAAGGTTTGATTAACCAGCATAAAGGCCTGATTGAATGCCAGAGTGAGCCGGGCAACACTATTTTTACCATATTACTGCCGCTGGAAAACGGCCTTAAAAATACCAATGGAGAAAAACGATGAACACTGCCGTAGTCTGGGTAATAGATGATGACCCTTCGATTCGCTGGGTGTTAGAAAAAGCACTGACTAAAGCCAATATGGATGTCACATGTTTTGATAACGCTGACACTATTCTGCAGTCATTGCATCAAACTCAGCCTGATACCATCATTACCGATATCAGAATGCCGGGCACCAGCGGGCTTGAATTGCTCGATCAGCTGAATAATGAATACCCTGATTTGCCAGTTATTATTATCACTGCGCACTCAGACCTGGACAGCGCTGTGTCTTCTTATCAGGGCGGCGCTTTTGAATACCTGCCCAAACCCTTCGATATTGAAGACGCCGTCAGTATCACTCAAAAAGCCTGTGCCAGCAGAACGCAATCGACACAACAAGCGTCAGCCGACATCATCGCCCACCACCCCGGCATGATTGGTGAAGCACCAGCCATGCAGGAAGTTTTCAGGGCGATCGGTCGCCTTGCACAATCGAATATCACGGTGCTGATCAATGGTGAGTCCGGTACCGGTAAAGAACTGGTTGCCAACGCACTGCACCAGCACAGCCCCCGTGCCACGCAGCCCTTCATCGCGATTAATACGGCCGCCATACCCAAAGACCTTTTAGAGTCTGAATTATTTGGTCATGAAAAAGGCGCCTTTACCGGTGCCAATACACAGCGCAAGGGCCGCTTTGAACAGGCCGATGGGGGCACATTATTTTTAGATGAAATTGGTGACATGCCGGCTGACCTGCAAACACGTTTATTACGTGTTTTAGCCGATGGCCAGTTCTCGCGGGTTGGCGGCCATACCACTGTTAAAAGTGATGTGCGCATCATCACTGCCACTCACCAGGACCTCGAGGAACTGGTACAACAGGGTAAATTTCGCGAAGACCTGTTTCATCGTTTAAATGTTATTCGTATTCAAATACCTTCTTTACGCAAACGCCGCGAAGACATACCCACATTGCTCAAACATTTTCTGATGCAAGCCGCCACAGAAATGAAAACCCCTGTAAAAGTCATACCCGATCATTTGCTCCAGTATTTATCCTCGTTAGACTGGCCCGGCAACGTGCGCCAGCTCGAAAACACCTGTCGCTGGTTAAATGTAATGGCCGCTGGCAGCGAAATTTTAATGGAGGACCTGCCACCTGAGTTAATCAAAAAACAAGAAGACACCGAACACACGTTTGCAAACGCAAACAGCTGGGAAAGCGCGCTCAAAACATGGGCCGATAATAAGCTGGCCAGTGGCGCGATTGATTTGCTCAATGATGCCACGCCCATGTTTGAACATATTATGATTGATGCCGCTTTAGAAAAAACCAAAGGCAAACGACTGGAAGCCGCCAGACTATTAGGCTGGGGAAGAAATACCTTAACCCGAAAAATTAAAGAGCTGGGGATATAAAAGCAGTTGGCAGTTGGCAAAAAAATATTTTTTTAAGGCCCTGCTATCAAGCTTTTTTAATCTTTTTATTTTGTCGCGAATCAAACACTAAAAACCGTGAGACCTCTTTTTAACCTTTTGACTGTGCC